>NZ_JFAN01000003.1:0-193731 GCF_006408855.1 Bifidobacterium sp. UTBIF-68
GAAGAAGTGCTGCTGAAGAAGTGCTGCCGAAGAAGTGCTGCTGAAGAAGTGCTGCTGAAGAAGTGCTGCCGAAGAAGTCATCTGAAAGGCCGGCACCGACGTCCAAATACAGATCCCACTGGCCCGGCGACGACTGGCCTGGCGCCGACCACCAAAACGGCGTTCAGACCCAAACCACCCAAGCCTGTTTTGTTCCATTGATTGTTCAGCCGTGGTGCACGGCGAATGGCACGGCGAATGGCATGGCGAATGGTATGGCGAATGGTATGGCGAATGGCACGGCGAATGGCATGGCGAATGGTATGGCGAATGGTATGGCGAATGGCACGGCGAATGGCACGGCGAAGGGTATGGCGAGGGGCACGGCGAAGGGCACGGCGAATGGCATAGCAAATGAGACTTCGATCACAGCTTCACACTTTGTTCACAGAACGGATACATGTCCGAGTGGCGAGGCGCGCGATTGGTGATATCATGTAACCGGTCGCGCGATCAAGCGAACATCAGGATATGCGCAAGGGAGGAGTCAATTAGTTAACAGACTTAATGTATGTCGAAACGGTTGAAACAACATGTTTTTCCGCGAGGCTCGCTGAGATTGTTAGCAAAGTTGACAATTCTTAACAGAAAGCACAGATTGAGATTGTTCGTCACAGAGAAGTGATGAAGCCATAACGAAGGAGTAGAGATATGGTATCGCACAACAAGCGCCTTGTGGCTGCGCTCGCGGCGGTCGCCGCTATGGGTATGGGTCTTGCCGGTTGCGGCAGCGACACTGCCGGCACGGACAACGGTGGCAGCAGCGACGGCGGCAAGGTCACCATTACGTACATGCACCGTCTTCCTGATTCCGAGGGCATGACCCTGGTCAAGGATATCGTCGCCAAGTGGAACAAGGAGCATCCGGACATCCAGGTCACGGCCACCAAGTTCGATGGCAAGGCTTCCGAAATGATCAAGAAGCTTGAGACCGACGTCAAGTCCGGCGAGGCTCCGGATCTTGCCCAGGTCGGCTACGCCGAGCTGCCTGAGGTCTTCACCAAGGGTATGCTGCAGGACGTCAGCCAGTACGCCGATCAGTACAAGGACCACTACGCCGCCGGTCCGTTCAGCCTGGCACAGGTGGGTGGCAAGACCTATGGCCTGCCGCAGGACACCGGCCCGCTGGTGTACTTCTACAACAAGGCCGAGTTCGACAAGCTCGGCATCACCGAGGTTCCGAAGACCGAATCCGAGTTCATCGAAGCCGCCAAGAAGGCCGCCGCTGCCGGCAAGTACATCATGTCCTACCAGCCCGATGAGGCCGGCAACATGATTTCCGGTCTGGCCGGCGCCTCCGGTGGCTGGTACAAGGTGGATGGTGACTCTTGGGTCGTCAACACCGAGACCGATGGCTCCAAGGCAACCGCCGACTTCTACCAGCAGCTGCTTGACGCCAAGGCCGTGACCACCAACCCGCGTTGGGATCCGTCTTTCGATGCGTCCATCAAGAACGGCCAGCTCATTGGCACGGTGGCCGCCGCTTGGGAAGCCCCGCTGTTCATCACCTCCTCCGGTGGCACCGGTGCCGGCGAGTGGCAGGTCACCCAGCTTGGTGATTGGTTCGGCAATGCTGGCAAGACCGGCCCTGACGGTGGTTCCGCTGTGGCTGTGCTGAAGAGCTCCAAGCACCCGAAGGAAGCCATGGAGTTCCTGGATTGGTTCAACACCCAGGTTCCTGACCTGGTCTCCCAGGGTCTGATTCCGGCAGCCACCACCGAGGATGCCAAGACCCCGTCCGACTGGTCCGACTTCTTCAGCAAGCAGGACATCATGAAGGAATTCAAGGACGCCAACAACAACATGGGTGATTTCACCTACATGCCTGGCTTCTCCGCCGTCGTCGCCAAGATGAACGAGACCGCCGCCAAGGCCTCTGATGGCTCCGGCAAGGTCGCGGACGTCTTCTCCGAAGCGCAGACCACTTCCGTGGATACGCTGAAGAACCTCGGCCTGTCCGTCAAGGAGTGATAACGGCTAAGGTCCCTTCCAGCCGCTAATCTCATCACTTGCAAATTGAAAGGCCGGAGCTCGATACTCCGGCCTTTTTTCATCCATGATGCAATCGGTCATCTTCGTGGGCATCCGATTTGAAACACCACGCATGACTGTTCACACTTCCTCTTTTTCACTGTTCTTTTGAAAGACAGGTTTCCTATGACTGCAACAACACAAACGGCGAAGACGGGAGTCACCAAGCGTGCCGCCAAGCCGAAGGCTTCCGACGCCGCCAAGCGCGAGAACCGCACCGGTTGGGCCTTCATGGCACCGTTCGGCATCCTGTTCGCCCTGGTCTTCATCCTGCCAATCATCTGGGCCATCTATTCGAGCTTCTTCCGTCAGGTCACCGTGGGTGGTGGCGCATACGGCGGCGGCGAACTGGTGAACAAGTTCGTCGGTCTGCAGAACTTCCAATATGTCGTCACGTCCGGAAACTTCTGGGCCGGCGTGGGCAGGGTGGTCATCTACACCCTGGTTCAGGTGCCGATCATGATCATTGGCGCATTGGTGCTGGCCATGCTCATTGATTCCTACATCGTCAAGCACATCACCGCATTCCGTCTGAGCTACTTCCTGCCATACGCCATTCCTGGCGTGGTGGCGTCCATCATCTGGGTCTACCTGTACAACGGTCAGATTTCCCCGTTGGTCAAAATGCTGGCCGCAATCGGTATCAAAGTCGATTTCTTCGCTGACAATGTCGTGCTCGCTTCCATGGCCAACATCACCACGTGGACGTTCACCGGTTACAACATGCTGATCTTCCTCGCCGCGTTGCAGGCCATTCCGCATGATCTGTACGAAGCCGCCCGCATCGATGGCGCCAATGGTTTCCAGATCGCCATGCGCATCAAACTGCCGAACGTGCGTGCAGCCGCCCTGCTTGCCATGCTGCTGTCCATCGTCGGCACCATCCAGCTGTTCAACGAGCCTCAGGTCATGGCGATCTCCGATCCGAGCATCTCCAAGTCGTACACCCCGATGATGATGGCCCTCAACACTTCGCAGGGCACCCTGACGCCGGGTGGCGACGGTCCGGCATCCGCAGTGGCCATCGTGATGGCATTGATCGCAGGCGTGCTCGCCGTGGTCTACACGCTCGTTGAAAGGAAGGTGAACGCAGAATGAGCACCGCAGAACTGAATGACAAAGAATCCCGTGCCGCTGCGCGAGCACGCAAGAAGGCCGACAAGATCCGCGACAAGCACGCGAACGACCTGCCTCGCTCCATGCAGCCGAATGCGCTGGTCAAAACCGTCACCATCCTCGTGCTGGTCTTCGCACTGATCTACTTCCTGTTCCCGATCTACTGGGCCATCATCGCGTCCACCAAGACGCCGAGCCAGATGACCAGCGGCAATGGCCTGTGGTTCGCAGTGGGACTGCCTGATCTGCCTGCCGCCATCGCCAAGAACTATTCCACGCTGCTCGGTTGGACCCGTGGCCAGTTCTGGCGTTGGGTGCTGAACTCTCTGATCTACTCGGGCGTATCCGCGTTGGTCGGAACCTTGGTGGCCGTAATGGCCGGTTATGCCACCGCGAAGTTCAACTTCAAGGGCAAGAACCTGGCTATCGGCGTCATCATGGGCTGCATGCTGATGCCGGCCGCCCTGCTGACCATCCCGCAGTACTCCATCTTCCATGCCGTGCACCTGACCAACACGATGCTGGCCATCATCATACCGTGCTGCGTCTCGCCGTTCGGCTTCTTCCTGGGCCGCGTGTATGCGCAGACCTCGGTGCCGAACGAGCTGCTCGAAGCGGCCCGCATCGATGGCGCCAGCGAGGCGCGAATCTTCTTCACCATCGTGTTGAGGATTCTCGCCCCGGCCATGGTCACGATCTTCCTGTTCCTGTTCGTGGCTACGTGGAACAACTTCCTGCTGCCGTTGATGATGGTCTCCTCCGACACCCTCAAGCCGGTGACTCTGGGTCTGTACGGCATGGTTTCGCTGGCCACGTTCACCGATCGTGGCGCCCTGATGATGGGTGCCCTGCTCGGCGTGCTCCCGGTGATCGTTCTCTTCCTCGGTCTCCAGCGTTACTGGCAGGCCGGTCTGGCCGCCGGTGCCGTCAAGGGCTGATAGCACTAAGGAAGCCCGGTGGGTTTCCGGCTGCTCTCGGCCTGAGTGAGGCGGTAGTCGATCGAAGGCAGGATGGGTTTTCGCGGAGCGAAGTCCGTTCTTGCTGGACTGGGAGCACTGCCGCACATTCCACGCCGCCCGACATACTTGTACCACTCCTTCGATGTCGGGCGGTGTCTTCCTTTTACCTTTGGAAGGAGTGGACGCCCCGCAATCGTTGAGATGATCGCCAGGTTGGCGATGTCCTTGATTGCGGGGTGTGATCATATGCTTCCGGTGCTGTGGTCGGTTCCGCAGGGTTCCCGCAGTCAGAATCCTGATTTGGAGCCGATTGCGGTGCCGGATTTTTTGTATGAACGTATGCCGGCGGCTTCTGTGATCGTTCTCATTGGACGTAGTCCGATGCATCGAGGTGCGTCACCGTATATTCACACCATATGTTCATGCGAACCGCCCGAGTTTGTTTGATTTTGTCACTATTTTTCAGTAAACTCAGAAGTGAAAGAACAAAAGCGCACATTCTGGAAACAGAAATGCACATCCTTCAAGGAGAGCACATGACCACTGTTCTGGTTACGGGTGGCGCGGGCTTCATTGCCACCCATACTGATGTCGAACTCTTGAACAAGGGATACGATGTGGTGTCCGTAGACAACTACGGCAACTCATCCCCGATCGCCCTCGACCGCGTCGAGCAGATCACCGGCAAGAAGATCAAGCGTTACGACGGCGACGTGCGTGACGAAGCTCTGATGAACAAGATCTTCGATGAGAATCCGATCGACTGGGTCATCCACTTCGCCGGCCTCAAGGCTGTGGGCGAGTCCGTGGCCAAGCCGATCGAATACTACGACAACAACCTGTACTCCACGCTGGTGCTGCTCAAGGTGATGCGCGCCCACAACGTGAAGAAGATCATCTTCTCCTCCTCCGCCACCGTCTACGGCACTCCGAAGGAGCTCCCGATCACCGAGGAGACCCCGACCGGCGGCACCACCAATCCGTACGGCACCTCCAAGCTGTTCCAGGAGCAGATCCTGCGCGATGTGCACGTGGCCGACCCGGAGTGGACCATCGTGCTGCTGCGCTACTTCAACCCGGTTGGCGCCCACGAGTCCGGCCTCCTCGGCGAGGACCCGAAGGGCATCCCGGCGAACCTCACCCCGTACGTGGCCAAGGTCGCCATCGGCGAGCTCAAGGCCGTGCAGGTCTTCGGTGACGACTACGACACCCCTGACGGCACCGGCGTGCGCGACTACATCCACGTGGTCGACCTGGCCAAGGGCCACGTCGCCGTCATCGATCACATCGACAAGACCGGCGTCTTCACCTACAACCTGGGCACCGGCCACGGCTACTCCGTGCTCGAGGTCATCAAGGCCTACGAGAAGGCCGCCGGCCACGCCATCCCGTACGTGATCAAGCCCCGCCGCCCCGGCGACATCGCCGCCTGCTACGCCGACGCCTCCAAGGCCGCACGCGAGCTGGATTGGAAGGCCGAGCTGACCATCGATGATATGGCCAAGTCCTCCCTCAACTGGCAGACCAAGAACCCGAACGGTTTCCGCGACGCCAAGTGACGAGACTCGGTTTACTCGGCTTATTTGCCGAGCCGCTGATTCGCTAATCATATGACGAAGTCCCCTCCAGCGAGAGGGGACTTCGTCATATATGGGCTCCGCACAAGACCGGTATGCGCGGGTCATACGATTCGTCGGTCGGCCGCCCAGCGCGTGAGTTCGGTGCGGTTGGAAAGCTGAAGCTTTCTCAGCACCGAACTCACGTGCGTCTCCACGGTTTTGATGGAGATGAACAGCTCCGCAGCCACCTCCTTATAGGTGTATCCACGGGCGATCAGACGCATCACCTCCTGCTCTCGTGCGGACAGCCTATTCAGTTCCTCGTCATGAACCGGCGTGTCGGAAGCGGCCTCGAACGCGCCGCCTTGGAATGCCGACAGGACGAATCCGGCCAATTTCGGCGAAAAGACCGCATACCCTTCCTGCACCTGCTTGATGGAGGAGATCAAGTCGGCACCGGTGATGGTCTTGGTCACATAACCACGTGCGCCGGCGCGAATCACCGAACCCACGTCCTGCGGGGCGTCGGAAACGGACAGTGCCAGAAACGCCGTATCGGGGGAGTAGGGGCGCGATTTCAGCAGGATTTCCGCGCCTCCGCCGCCTTCACCGCCCGGCACGTGCACATCCAGCAACACCACTTGCGGCTTTGTCTGGGCGATCACCGCCACGGAACTCGGCACGTCGGCCGCCTGACCCACAATGTCGAATTCGTCGCGCAGCGTGGCGATGACTCCCGCACGGAACATCTCATGATCATCGACCACCGCCACGCGGATCCTCGTATCATCCGTCTCGCTCATGCTTTCTCCTTCCATGTCTGCCGTTCTCTTCTCCCGAAGCCGGAACGCGATGCTGCGCTCACATACCGCCTGATGCGGTGTCCGCTGTGGTTTTCGGTGCATTTGGCGTTTTCGGTGTATTCGGCGCAATCGGCATATGCATGCGGACCTCCGTGCCCCATCCCGCTCTGGATACGATTTCCACTGTACCGCCCCGGCGTTCGACGCGGCCGACAATCGATTCCCGAATGCCCAGTCGGTCTTTGGGCACGGTGTGGATATCGAAACCGGTGCCGTGGTCACGCACGAACACCTCCACCAATGAAGGACCGGCCTCACAATAGAGCGAAATCGGTTCTCCGCCATGCGTCACGGCATTGACTAGCGCCTGACGGGTGGCATCCAGCAAGGCATCGGTCTGTGCGCTGGGTCTTGCGTCCCCCACGGTGACCACTTCGATCGGCTTGCCGTGGCCATCTTCGACCTCGGCGGCGATGGACCTGAGCCCCGCGCTCACCGAGCGGTCGGTGGTGGAACGCTCCTGATACAGCCATTCGCGCAGTTCGCGCTCTTGGGCGCGCGCTAGGGTGAACACGCTTTCCGGCTCTGAGGAATGCAGCTGAATAAGCGCCAGCGTCTGCAGCACGCCATCGTGCAGATGTGCCGCCATGTCCGCGCGCTCCTCCTCGCGCTCCTTGAGGGACTGCTCGCGTGCGAGTCGTTGCAGCATGGTATTGGCCCATGGCAGTATGGCCACCACCATAGCAACGATCATCAGAAAACCGGACGCCATGATTCTCCGGGGCGAGGTGCCCCAGCCGATGAACGATACGTTGGACACATACATGGCCCAGCCGATGAAGATCAGCAGCAGTCCACCCAGCATGGAGGCCAGTTGTATGCCTCGGGGTGCCAGATTCATCCAAGCCAGTGCGATGCCGGCGAACACCAGCAGCAACGGCATGATGATCGCATCATCCACACCGGCGCTCATGAATAGCATGCCGATGGCCATCAATGCGAAACCGCCAAGGGCCACAAGCGCGGGTTTGGGGGCGCGCTGCACCGCTTCGGTCAGGGATTCATTGGTGCCGAAGACGTCTTCTGCGGGGATTGCCGATCCATGCGCGTTGACCGGTTGGTTGCCTTTGGACAAAGGCGCCTGATCGGGCGGAACCGTGTCCCTCCGGGCTGCCGTCGCGGCGACCAGGTCTCCGGCAGGTACGAAAATCCACAGGAAGACATACCCGATGATGCCGGAACCATACAGCATCGTCAATACGATGAACGCCAATCGAACCCAGACCACGGAGACGCCCAAATGCAAGGCGATGCCTTGGCATACGCCGGTCAGCCATCGGCCGTGCTTGGGGCGCATCAGGGGCATACGCGACGGCAGCAGGGGCTCGGCGTCATGCAGGGTAGATGAGGTCATGATTCCATTGTGCCGCGTTCGGGGAGCCCACACCGGGTTTTACGCTGATGTTCAGGGACGAATCAGGGTGTTCTCCGGGGAGTATGCCACGCGCCGCGCGCTGTAATGGAACCATGAGCAATCCGAATATGAATCACCATCAACCGCAGAGTCAGAACACTGTACTGCAGCGGTTCTTCACTTGGATACGGTCCAGCGGACTGATGCGTGGCGACGACCGGTGGATCGGCGGCGTATGCAGCGGCATCGCCGCGCGACTCGGCTGGAGCCCGACCTTGGTACGTGCGCTGGTCATCGTTTTCACACTGTTCTTCGGCTTCGGCGCGGCGCTGTACGCGTTCGGCTGGTTCCTGATGCCTGATGCGCGCGATGGCCGCATTCTCGGCGAGGAGCTTTTTGCCGGCAGATGGGATTGGAACTGCCTCGGTTGCTTTGTGTTCTTTGCCGTGGCGTTGCTGATTCCGGGTGCCGGCTGGGTGTGCATCGTGCTGGCGTTGCTCGCCTTGTGGTGGCTGGCCAAAAGCGGCATACGGCAGCGAGAAGGATACGGATTCGGGTATCACGGACCACAGCGCAACGGTATACGGCGCAACGGTATGCAGCGCAACGATTCGACCGCGCCGTATACCGGCGGGCAATATGCGCAACCGGGATTTACGCCGACCGGTGCTCCTAATGGCATGCCGGGAGGCGTTCCGTACGCACCATACGGCTCGCCTCAGTCATATGCCCAGAACGGTGCCGGTATGCCGGGGGCGGCAGCTGCCGGCTCATATGGCTCCGTTGATACGACTCATGCGGCATCGGTGAATCAGCCAACCCAGCCCCCGGTCGGTATCTTCCATCCGGCTCCTGCTGCGTCGCAGGAATCCCCGTTCATGCCGCAGGCGACTCCTGCCACGCCGCAAACGCCGTTGGGTGAGCCGCAACCATCGCCATATGTTTCACAGAGTGTTTCACATAATGGTGCGAATGCGGGTGCCCCGGCACCGGCAATGACCGCGAGCGCCTTCGTCGCGCCCCCGCAACAGTCTTCGCGCCGCAAACCCGCAGGTCCTATCGTGGTACTGGGCATCTTGGGTGTCGCCTGCATTTCCTTCGCCGTACTGATGGGATGGATATGGTTCGACGATTTGGGCATCGAGTCCATGGTGCGTTGGGGAACCGTATGGATTTCCGCAGTGTGTGTGCTGATGGGCATTGTGGTTGTGGCGCTGGGGATGAAAGGACGACGTGCCGGAGGGCTGATTCCTCTAGGTCTTATCGCCGGATTCTGCGCCACATGCATGATCGTGGTATGCAGCACGTATTCGGTCTATTGGTACCGCTATACGCTTGCCGATAGGCAGAACACCTTGCAGACCATCGAACTCAAGGACGGCGCAGGCTCCGAGAACTGGTATGGCATGAACGAGGTGCAGGTCGGTCGCACGCTTGCGGCTGATTCCAGTGACCGCACCTTCGGCAAATTCGAGCAAGGTGTGGCGTTTGACGGCGATGGCTATGACGAAAGCAAAGCCATTCTCGATTTGTCCGCATGGGGAGACCTCCATCAGCCGCATCAGGTGAAAACGTATAGCGGTAAGACCATCACCAGCAGTTGTCCGGTCGGCAGCATCAAGGTCGCCGCCAGAAGCGCGCAGGTGCACATCATCTTGCCGGACGGCTGCACGTACGGCTTCGGTTCTGAGCAAACCGGATACATGGTCGGGCCTGCCAGTGTAGGCGGCAAATACGCACTGGTATATGACACGTCCGGCTCGTTCAATTTCTCGTTGGATGGCAGCTCGCTGTTTCCTTCCGCGCCTATAGGAGAGAAGAACTATGAATGGATGGCGAACTCACCTGACCTGGAACCGGAATCCGGCCCCGAACTGCTGATTGCCGTGCCCTATGCCGTGGAAGGCCGTGTCAATGTGGTCTACGCGTCCGATTGGGAGGATTACAACTTCCGTGACTATGCCGACAGGTATGGCACGGAAACCGGGGACAAGGAGCGCCAGCGGTATCTGGATGCCGAATCCGATTCCACGGCCGGCAATCAGGATTCCAGCACCTCCAATGATTCCAGCAAGGAGACGGAACAATGAGCAACGACGTCAACGAAACCCAGAAACTCCACCCAGTTCAGGATGCGTCCGAAACCAAGGCCCTACCTACGGAACCGGAGACCCAAGCCATCCCTGCGGAGCCGGAGACCCAGGCCATGCCTACGGAATCGGAAACCCAGACCCAGGCCATGCCTACGGAATCGGAAACCCAGACCCAGGTCATGCACACGGAACCGGCAACTCAGGTCATTCATGACGAGCTACAACCGGATGATGTGGCCGGTGGCGCCGCAGCGCCCAAGACTACTGCTGTGCCGGCTGACGCACCGCAATCCGGGGCCGGTATAGCTGCTGTAGCTGGCGCAGCCGGCGCGAACGCTGCGGCCGCTGCGGCTGACGCTGCCGGCGCCACAAAGGAACCCAAGCGCGGAGCCAGCATCCCGACCATCGTCTTCGGTGTTCTCGGAATTCTGATCGGCATAGTCGGGCTGTTGTTCGGCTGGGCGTTCCCCGGCCTGATCGTTCAGAACATGCTGATCGTCGATCCGCGCATGCTGGCGGCCGTCGTATGCGGTGTGGTGGGTGTGATTCTGGTGCTCGTGGCCGTCATCTGGGCCATAATGGGCTCTAGAAAACAGCGCGGGTGACGGTGAGTTGGACAGTGCTGCGAGTACACCTGTTGACGTCGCAGACCGGGGAGGACTGATGAAACGAGTGGCGCGGGTCGCTGCAATCGCACTGGTGCTGATGCTGGTATTCGCGCTGCTTGGCTGGATGATGATGCCAAGATGGGACAGCCGGCCATATACCGATCACATCGATGTGGCCTCCTCCGATCCGGCGGTTATTCCGGCACATGCCTCCATCGCACATGAAGGGCGATACCCCACCCGTGAATCGCAGCTGTCCATCGATATCGGCAATGGCAAAGCGCTGTCCGCCATCCTACGGGAACCGGTGGGTGCTGTCGGTCCTCGTCCGGCGTGCCTGTTCATCCATGGTTCGGGAACCAGCGGGGCAGAGGATTTCGGCGACATCGCCAATGCCATGGCTTCGGCTGGCATCGTGACCCTGGTGCCTGCCAAAAGCAGCGACGACTACACCGTGCTGCATCGTGATTATCCGCGATTCGCCTCGGAATACGGGCGTGCATTCGATACGTTGCTTGGCATCCGAGGCGTGGACCAATCCCATGCCGGTATCTATGCCGAATCCGAGGGCACCTGGATTGCCACGATATTGGCATCCCAGCGTCATGACATCGCCTTCGCGGCGCTCACGTCCGCACCGGTGTTCAAAGGCCGCGAGCAGATGGCTGTGGCCATGAGCACGTATGCGCATGAGGCCGGGGCTCCCAAGCCGGTCATCGATGACACACTGAAGCTGCTTTCGCTCGATTACAGGCCGTTCGGATTGCAATACGCCGACTTCGACGCGGACCACTATCTCGAATCCCTTACCATGCCCATTCTGGTGAGTTACGGCGTCTATGACACCGCCATGCCCATCGAGCAGGGGGCGCAGCGCATCATGCAGGTCGCGCAACGCAATGGGAATTCCGATGTGACTGTGCGATACTTCGCAGGCAATCATCAGATGAGAGCCGGCAAAGGCCTGTTCGCCCCTGGCCTACCGCTTGCGGATGGGTACACGCAGGCGCTGGAGAACTGGGTGAACGGCGTTGCGTCAGGCGCGGTAGCCAGTGGATGGGTCACGCCTCAGGTGGCTGGAGTGAAGCCGAATCAGCAGTTCGCGGCCCCGGAACGTACCAATTCGGGAATCATCGGCTCGCTGGGCGTGTTGGTCGGCATCATGTTGGCCGGACCTGTGCTGTTGGCGCTGGCGTTCCTGCTCGGTATCGTGGCGACAATTCGGGATGGCGTGCGTGAACGTAACGGATTGGTACGCGTGCGTGGCAGGTACGTGTCGCTGCGATCGGCGCCCGCCTCCCATGACACGGGGCGACAGCAGTATACCAATGTCAGTGTGGCCGAACCATGCTGGAGCATGGGATTGTCGGCGCTGGTTCTGTCCTTGCTGGTGTACGGGTACCTGTCGGCCGTCGGTGCCGCTGCGGTGTTCGCCCTGACGCCGGCGCCGCATATGTTCGGCATCGGCTGGTATATGCTGCAGGTGCTGACGGTGGTGGTGACAGTGGTGTCCGCGTGGGGCATGGAATCACTCTGGGCCAAGCGCGGACGCATCGATGGCATACGACGTGCGATCTGTGTGCTGGTGATCGCCGCTGTGCTATGCATCTTCCTGTCCCTGGCCTTCTGGGGATTGTTCGGCCTCTAGTGCTGCGCGTCCTCGGCTTCGGCCAAAGAATCGAAGCCGCCGAGCCGTACCGTATGCAGCAGTGTCTCCTCGGTGATGTTGCGCTGCGGGGAGTCTTCGGCGCGCTCGCGGATCATGGATTCGTACAGCCTGAAGGTGGCTTCGGAATACGTGCCCAGTTCACCCCGCAGATAGGTTTCGAACGATGTGACCGCCGAAGTGTCTTCGTTAGTGGTGAGTACACGCATGGCCTGTCCGAGCTTCGGGTATCGTGCGCGGAAATCCGCCGCCCATGACACCTGTTGTGCGATCACCTTTTCCTGCCGTGCGATACGGTCCGGAGACAGTGCGGGAATGTAGGGCTTGATGTTGCGCGCATACTCCTCGGGCGCGGTGGACGCCATCATGCGACCGTATTTTTCCGTGATGAGATTGCGTCCTTCATGGTCGGCATCATCCAGATCACGTGCATAGCTGGCCAGCAGATCATGCTGCCAGGTGCGGAATTGGGCCAAACGCATCTGATGGAACACCGGCCAATTGCCCTGGCACGCCGCACGGCCGCCCTCGTTGTTGGTGTCCTGGAACTGGTTCCACTCATGGCGCACGATGGCTTCACGCAATGCCTCATCGGTTATTTCACTACCCATGGTCATCCCCGATTCATCACAGGCTGTGCAGCACGGGCGCGTCGGAGGTGATGTGTTCCTCGACGTAGGGGCGCTGCCATTCCAGGAAGGTCTCGTCGGATTCGGTCAGACGCTCCCGTTTGAGTTCCTTGACGGTTGCGGCCGCGATCCGCTCCACAATGTCGGTGAGCTGGCGGACGGCGGTGTCCGAGCCCTTGCCTCCTTCGCCGAACGCCGCGCCGCCATAGCAGGCGGCGGAACCAAGGCGCATCATCGTCTCCAATTGTCCGCAGATATCCGGCAACAATGCGAACATCGAGCCGGAAAGCCTGCGCAGCGCGGCGAACCTCCACTTGTAGTACGGCGCATATCCCACCACCATCGGCCTGTTGATGAGGAACACCAGGGAAGAGGCGGCTTCGACGAACTCGCTGATCGACAGCCATGCCGCCGCCGAATCACCTCGGCGCAAGGAACGGGGAAGATTGTATTGTCCGGCCTGTGCCATCATGCCGAGGCGGCGTGAGATCAGGGAGAGCCTCACATCGTCAGGCATGTCCTTGAACCCTTGGTGTACTTTGGAAAACGCGCCAATGGGGTCTTGGAATATCACGCCGTTGGTGGCTGCGGACAGTGTGGCCTCATCCAGCATCAGCCATTCATGCGGCGCATCCTGCGCGGGTGCCTGATCATAGCCGGTGATCGATCGGAAGAAATCGCCGATGCGGAATACGCCGTCGCGTCGGCCTTCGCCCTGCGCGCGCGGTGTGGTGGGGGAATAGGGGTGTGCGGAGGAATCCTGCGTGAGGCTGTCTTTCGGAATGGCGTTCCGAGGGGCACCGCTTACCGTCGTTCGGCCTGTCTGTTCCGTGTCCGCACCGTCTTCGACGTCGAAGGTCACCTTGCCGGTGTCGCTGATGGTGAATCTGCGCGGCAATGCCTCATAATCGGCTTGCAGACGTTCGCCAATAGCGTCGTAGTCCTCGTCGGAAAGCCACAGGCAGAAGCGGGGGCCGAAATCGTGATCCTGCGAATACTGGTCGTCGAATCCGTAGCATTCCGAACCATGGCCCACCAAGCCTGCGGCGATGCGGCTGGCATACTGCGGGTACCGTCGTGCGACCATCGGCTTGCCCGCTTGCTCCCAGAATGCGCGGGCCAGCGCCAGACCGGAGACCGGAATCGTCGCGGGGGAGTCGGCTCCGGCATCGGTGGCGGTGGAGCCTGCGCCGGAGGAGACGGAGCCTGTATCGGAGGCGACGCCGGTCGCGGAGTCCGGCATTGCGGAACTGCGCGGGGTCTCGCCGTTGCCGTCAACATGCTCCTCGGCTTCGCGAAGGTTCGCCTCGGTGGTGCGGTAATAGTCGGTATCCTTGCCGTAGCATTCGGCGATCACCGCGAGTGCGCTGCGATAATGGGCGGCCGCCTCGCCATAACGCCCCTCGGCATACAGCACTTGCGCGTAGCCGGCGAGCGTGGATGCATAGTGGGCGGAATGCGTCAGCTTTCCGGTTTCATAGATGGTCAGCGCTCTGTCTGCATGGGTGTGGGCTTCCTTGAGTCTGCCTTCCTGCAGCAGCACCAAAGCCAGATTGCTGTGCGACGAAGCCACGTCAATGTCGGCGTCGGGGTTCACGCTTGCCGCTTCGATGATGTGCAGCGCCTGCCGCAATTCGGTTTCCGCCTGTGGCAGACGGTCGGTCTCGCTGTAGAGCATGGAGAGGTTATTGTGCAGTGCGGCAAGACGTCGGTCATTGGGCTGATACACTTTCTGCGCGCACGCCAATGCCTGATGATACAGGTCCTCGGCCTGGTCATAATGGTGTGCCGCGCGCATGGCGGTGGCACAGTTGATCAGGGTGGTGGCCCATCCTTCGGTGCCTTCAAGCCCCATATGCAGCGCCAGCTCGATGGCGCGCTGCACGATCCACTGGTTCTCCTTATGACGCCCCTGTGAGCGGTAGAACCCCATCGTCTCGTTCAATACCGTCAACAGTCCGGCTTCGTCGCCGGCGTTTTCCGCGTCGACGGCGGCCTGTTCCAGATAGGGGCCCGCCTTCTCCGCGGCATCATGGGCGTCGAAGATGACGTCGAGACCGTGGAGGAATTCGCTGACATCGAAGTCGTGCGGCTCGTCATTGCCGTGCACGTCCGTCGAGTCGTCCGGTGCGTCGAAATCGTGTGCGTGCTTCGCCTGCATGCCGAGCAGTGCCTGCTCCAGCTGCGCTTCCGTCGCATCCTCGCTCATGTGCAATCCCTTCGTCGTTGAGATATCGGTCATCGCTAGGTTCCAGCGTACTGGGTGCGGATTCTCGGGTGCCTGTGTGAGTGTCGTTACAGTGTGCGTCGACTGCCGGCGCAGGCAGGCTTGCCGTTGCTCCTATCGCCGGAGCCGATGGAAATAGATTCAGCGGGCATGGAAAAGCCCCGCATGCCGTAGCGCGCGGGGCTTTTCGTCGGTATTCAGTTATCGGTTATTGCCGTGCCCGTACAGGCGTCGGGCAATCGTTCAGCGCTGCTGGCGACGGCGCAGCGCGATGGTCGCGCCACCGGCTGCAGCGAGCAGGATGACTGCGGCGACGATTCCGGCGACGGAGGCACCGGTTCCCGGCAGATCGGCCTTGTTCGGCTTGGCCGTCGGCTTCTTGTCGGCGTTGGGCTTGCCGCCCTGGTTGTTACCACCCTGGTTGTTTCCACCCTGGTTGTTTCCACCCTGGTTGTTTCCACCCTGGTTGTTTCCACCCTGTTCGCCGGAACCGTTGGAGTGAGCCTTTTCGGCATCCGCGATCTCGGCGTCCGTGTAGAGCAGCTGCGGGTTGACGGTGGAGACGGAGCTGCCGAACGTCTTGGCTTCATCGGCGCTCAGCGTCTTGGTCACGGTGAACTCGGAAGGCTTGGCTTCGCCGAGCTTGGTCACTCCGAAGTCAACACCGTTGACGTAGAGGCCAAGGGCCAGCGGCTTCGGGCCGTTCGCATAGACCGGCAGGTCGAAGGTCAGGGAAGCCTTGGCGTCCTCGACGGAGGAGGACTTGAGCTCGATGCCTGCGGGGGAGGCATCGCCCTTGACGTCCTTGTGGTCGGCGAGGTAATCGATCAGGCCCTGCACATCCACGGTGCCGGTCAACTGAGGCTGGCCCTGCGCGGTGAAGCCGGTGAAGCCGTCGCCGCCGGCCAGCAGGAAGGAATTGCCGGCGACCGTCACCGCGTCGTCGTCCTTCACCTGCTTGCCGTCGACGAACACGTCGGTCACGGTGGCGACCGGAGCCTTGGTGTTCGCATCCTCGGTCAGCGTGTAGACGAAGGTCACGTTCGAGGAGATACCCAGACGGACCACGTTGGACTTGCCGTCCTTGATCTGCCACTGCTGGGCGAGGACGTCCTTGAGCTGCTTGCCGGTGAGGGTGACCACGCTGTTGTCGTTGCTGAACGGCAGCATGCTGTACGCCTCCTTGACGGTGATTTGCTTGTCTCCGTCAAGGTCGAGGTTGTCGGTACGCAGCCCGCCGGGGTTGATGAAGCCGATGGAGGCCTTCGCGCCCACGGACGTCTTCTTGGCGGACTCGAGCGCGGCGTCGGCGTTCAGGGTACCAAGCTGGGTCTCGGCGCTCCAGTCGCCCTTGGCGAAGTCCGCGGACTTGTCGATGGTGCCGACGACCTTCTTGCCGGCTTCGGCGGAATCCGCCTGCGCCTGCTTGTAGACCTTGGCGGCCGGGCCGTTGTCGTCGCCTTCAAAGCCCTTGGACGGAGCGGTGCCGTCCTTGTTGGTCACGAATGTGACGTCATACTGGGAGGCGTTCTGCACGGTGACCTTGGCGTTCTTGCCGGTGCCCTCGATGTAGAGGTCCTGGGCGGCGGCGTCCTGGCCGTACTTGCCGGCCTCGATGATCGGAGCGCCGGACTTGGTGGTGGTGCCGTACTCGTTACGGTGGCTGTGACCGCCGTAGACCAGGTCGACATTCGCGTTGAGGCCTTCGCCGTCGGAGGCGATGGTTTCGCCGTCCTCGTGGATTAGGGCCACGACCGCGTCGGCCTCGCCGTTGGACTCATCGCCATCGGACAGCTGGTCGGCGACCTTGTTCACGGCCTGGACCGGATCGGTCACCGTGACGCCCTGCATCACGCTGGGGGAGACCACATTCTTCAGATCGGATGTGATGGCGCCCACGAAGGCCACCTTCTTGCCGTTGGCGGTCTTGATGGTGTACGGCTTGAGACGATCGGATGTGAGCGCGCCGCCGGAGATGTTGGCGGCCACCCAGTCGATGCCATACTGCGGGTCGGCGATGCGGTTGTTGAAGTCCGCAGTGCCCTTGTCGAGCTCATGGTTGCCCAAGGCGCTCACGCTCAGGCCCCAAGCTTTCGCCATGTTCAGAGTCGGGGTGTCCTGGAAGTAGGAGGACTCGAACGGGGATGCGCCCACAAGATCGCCGCTGGAGACGAACACGCTGTTGCCGGGGTTGTGCTGGACGGCGAGCTTCTGGTAGGCGGCTTCCATCCACTGGCCGGTCTCGATGTGGCCATGGAAATCGGTGATGTCGAACACCGTCACCTGCTTGGCGTCCTTACCGGGCTGGTCAGGCTTGGTGGAGCCGTTGTTGTCGGAATCCGGGTGGTTGCCGTTGTCGGCGTATTCCTCGCCGATAACGGACGGGGCGGCTGCGCCAGGCTCGACCTTGACCACGTCGCCGTTCTCGTTCAGCGTCACGGTGGCGCTCAGAGCGGCGGCCAGGTTGATGCGCTGCCAGCCGGCGGAGGAGGAATCGAGCGGGTATCCGCCATCGATGGCGGTCTTGGCGAGGATGGCTTCGCGCTGGTCGCGGTGCAGCTTCGGGTAGGCGATCTTCAGCAGATCGGCGGAACCCTCAGGTGCGGTGAATTCGGTACCGTCGGTGGTCTTGTCGAAGCCGTAGGTCAGACGGTTCGTGTAGACGCGCAATGCCGAGGCGCGGTCGGTGACCGGCTCCTTGCTCACGGCGTCCACGAAGTCGTTCTGGTATCCGTTGGATGCGTTCGCGCCGAGGTTGTTCACGCACTCGGTCACGGTCGCGTAATCGGAGTCCTGCTTGGTGGCGTGGCCGTCAGCCACGCATTTGGCGGCCAGGTAGGACTGCAGCTGATCGGATGCGGGCTTGACGTACTTGTCGTAGTAGGTGCTCCAGTAGTAACCATTCGCCACTTCGCCGTCGATGCGGCCGCCCATGATGTCGAGCGGGTAGTGCACGCCGAGCACGATACGGTTGTTGCCCGCCTCGGAGGTACGGGTCAGAATCTCAGGCGCGAGCTGCGGAAGCATGCCGGCAAGAGCCACGCCCCAGGAGTAGGCGCCGGTGGTGTGTCCGGACGGGAAGGAGCCGGAGCCGGCCAATCCGTCATATTCGGCGGAATGCGTATTGCCCTGGGCATCGGTCCAATCCGGCACGCGCTTGATGTTCCCGTTGATGTTCGTGATCTCGTTCTTGCCGCCGTTGGTGCGGTCCTCGAACGGACGCGGATGCTGGAAGTGCTTCTTGGCGGTGGATGTGGAGATCGTGTCGTACTTGAAGATGTCCGCGACCTTCTTCAGGCTGCCATCGGCCAGACCGGCGGAGAAGTATCCGCCAAGCACCGGGCCGAGGGAGTCCGGCAGGGTTTCGGCGGCGCTCATGTCCGCATCCACCAGGGCGCGCTGCTGCTGGGCGGTCGCGGTGGTGCCGTCGCCGCCTTCGGCTGCGGCGTTGTTGATTTGCTGGATGTACGCGTCATCGTGGTCGAGCACGGTCTTGTTCAGCACCTTGCCGCCGGCGGTTTCGGTGGCCGGCTGCCAGTAGCTGTCATACTCGCCGAGCAGCTGCACGAGGTTCGGCTTGGCGGCACGTGCCTGCGGGGCCGCTGCATAGCCGGAGGCGTCATTCGCGTCGGTTTCGGCGTCGTAACGGCCTTCGGAAGTGGCCGCGTACTTGGTCTCATCGAATGCATCCGTGGCACCGCCGGCGGCGATGCCACGGACGCCGGCTGCAGACGTAGCTGGCGTGGATTCATCTGCGGAAGCGGTCGTGGTCGCGATTGCGACGCTAGAGAGCGTCGCCGCGGCGACGAAAGCGGCGAGCAACTTCGCCGTTAGTCTGATGGGTTTCACTGTATTCCCTTCCCTTGTGAGGCATTCATAAGGAAAATGCCTTCCCAGACAAGCAACCTAGGAAGGCAAGGTGGAATACGCGCGCAATGAAAGCAAACCGCAGATGAACTTCAGCCGGAAGAGGCCAATATCACACCTTGATCTCGCGCAGACGATGTGCGGCCTCGGTGTCCGTCTCGCAACGCCACGAGTAGAAAGTCAACAGTCCCACGGACAACACAGCCAGCGGCAGGCCGCCCAGGCCGGTGAAACGGTAGTTCATCGAGAAGGTGGTGAGCATGGCCCCGCCGATGATGGAGCCTACGGCATTGCCGAAGTTGAAAGCGACCTGCACGGCGGCGCCGGCGATCAGTTCGCCGCCGCCTTGTCCGGCCTCGGTCATCAGCAGCTGCTGCGGCGCGGAAATGAAGAACAGACCGAATGCGATCCAGAACGTCAGCAGTGCGGTGGTGACGTGATTGCCGGGCAGCAGCAGTACCATGAGCAGCCCGACGCCGGAGATCGCCTGTCCGAGGGCGGCGGTGCCGGCGTGGCGCCAACGATCCGTGATGCGACCGCCGATGAGGCCGCCGACCACCATGCCGAAACCTGCCAGCATCATCATCACGGGAACCAGTGCGGAAGACCATCCGCCGGTCTTCTGCAGCCAGGGGGAGACGTAGCTCCACCAGCAGAACACGCCGGCATTGCCGGTGAACACGGCAGCCAGGATCACCCATGGCCCACGGCGGGTCAGGAACCGGAACTGTCCGGCGATGCCGGCGTCCTTGATCGGAGCCACATACGGGATCATGGTCACGGTGAGCACGATGGTCATGGCGGCCCATGCGGCGAGCACGCCGAAGGCCAGACGCCAGTTGAGGTATTCGGCCAGCAGTGTCCCCGCCGGTACGCCCAGCATGTTGGCCACGGTCTGACCGGTCACCATCACGGATACGGCCTGGGCCTCCTTGCCCTTGTCGGCCAAGGTCTTGGCGATGAGCGTGGCCGTGCCGAAGAACGCGCCATGCGGCAGTCCGGAGATGAACCGCGCGACGATGAGCACGGCGGCATTCGGCGCGAACGCGGACATCGTGTTGCCTACCAGCGCAATCACCATGAACAGCACGATCAGATTGCGCGGCGGCACCTTGCGGCCGAAGACCAGAATCAGTGTGCCGATGCACACGCCGATGGCATAGGCGGAGATGTAATTGCCTGCGGTGGGGATGGAGACGTGCGTGGCTTCGGCCGCCTGCGGCAGGATGCCCATCATCACGAATTCGGCAGCGCCGAGAATGAAAGCGCCTGAAGCGAGCGCCAGCAAGCTTTTCTTCATGCTGTCAGATTCCCTCTGTTTGTCTGTGTAGTCTGTCCGGTGTCTCTTCGTGCATCGATGTATGTATATGGCGATTGTCAGCCATGCCTATTGATGCCGGCGGGAATTGTACCGCTGTGGGTGCACCGGAATCGGTCGTGAACAATAAAAAAGGAACCACTGGAATTCCAGTGGTTCCTTCCGAGTTGTCGGGCTGGCGGGATTTGAACCCGCGGCCTCTTCGTCCCGAACGAAGCGCGCTACCAAGCTGCGCTACAGCCCGTTTGACAACAGACGTATATACTACAGTGTTCTTGGCGGAGCGCAAATGCCGGCGTGTCGCGACATTGTTCGGCCGGAAAACGTTAATCGCCGGTCTTGCGTACACTGATGAATCATGGCTGAAGTTGTTGAAAACACCGAAAAAAGCGAGAATGAAACCCCGGCCGTCCCGCAGATGAGCACTGTCGAACGTGCGGAAATGCTGCTCAAACAGGACGCCACCATCACTGAGAAGATCAAGTCCGGCGCCACGCTGGACGAAGCCGTGGACCCCAGTAATAAGGAGTTCGGTCCGCTGGCGCACCCGGAGCAGGTGCAGATGCGCGTGGCCAAGCGCGCCATGATGCTGGACGCCGGCATCGCCCCGTACCCGGTGCATCTGGACGTGACCACCACCATCGAGGCCGTGCGCGCCAAGTATGACGGCAAGCTCGAGGCCGGTCAGGAGACCGAGGACATGGTGGGCATCGCCGGCCGTGTGCTCTTCCTGCGCAACGCCGGCGGACTGTGCTTCGTTCAGCTGGCTGCCGGCGACGGCACCAAGATCCAGGGCATGATCTCCAAGAAGGAGATCGGTGCCGATTCCCTGAAGCAGTTCAAGCAGCTGGTGGACCTTGGCGACCATCTGTACCTGAAGGGTCGCGTGATCGCCTCCAAGACCGGCGAGCTCTCGGTCTTCGCCACCGAATGGGCCATCGCGTCCAAGGCGTTGCAGCCGCTGCCGGCCCTGCACAAGGACCTCAACGAGGACACGCGCACCCGCAAGCCGTACATCGCGATGATCGCGGACGAGAAGACCCGCAACATGGTGCGCAACCGCTCCAAGGCCGTGGCCTCCCTGCGCCACACGTTCGCCAGCCATGACTTCCTCGAGGTCGAGACCCCGATGCTGCAGACGCTGCACGGCGGCGCGGCGGCACGCCCGTTCACCACGCACATGAACGCCTTCGACCTTGACCTGTACCTGCGCATCGCTCCGGAACTGTTCCTCAAGCGCTGCCTCGTCGGCGGCATCGACCGCGTGTTCGAGATCAACCGCGACTTCCGCAACGAGGGTGTCGACGCCACCCACGCCCCCGAGTTCACGATGGTCGAGGCATATCAGGCGTATGGCACTTATGACTCCATCGGCCAGCTGGTCAAGGAGCTCGTGCAGAAGACTGCTATGGATGTCTACGGCTCCCACAAGGTTACGTTGCTCGACGGCACCGAATACGACTTCGGCGGAGAATGGAAGACCATCAGCATGTACGATTCCCTGTCCGAGGCGCTCGGCGAGGAGATCGTGCCGAACGGCGGCCCCGAGCATCCCGGCACCTCCGTCGAGCACCTCGGCGAGATCGCCGACAAGCTCGGCGTCGAACGCGACGAGGTCGAGAACCACGGCAAGCTTGTTGAGCACCTGTGGGAGCACTTCTACGAGGACAAGCTCTACGAGCCCACCTTCGTGCGCGACTTCCCGGTGGAGACCTCCCCGCTCGTCAAGGGTCATCGCACCAAGCCCGGCGTGGTCGAAAAGTGGGATCTCTACGTGCGCGGCTTCGAGCTGGCCACCGGCTATTCCGAGCTCAACGACCCGGTCGTGCAGCGTGAGCGTTTCGTGGCCCAGGCCAAGGATGCGCTCGCCGGTGACGAGGAAGCCTGCGATATCGATGAGGACTTCCTTGAGGCGCTCGGCGTGGGCATGCCTCCGGCAGGCGGCATGGGCATGGGCATCGACCGACTGCTCATTGCGCTGACCGGTGCCACGATCCGCGAGACCATCACCTTCCCGCTGGTCAAGCCGCTGGTGGCCTGATGCACTGATCTCCTGATTGTCTGATCGCAATGTATTGCGGCTCCGGCTCCTTCCGCTCTCCGTAGGGCGGAAGGA
The DNA here is from genome assembly GCF_006408855.1 of Bifidobacterium sp. UTBIF-68. Lineage (NCBI taxonomy): Bacteria > Bacillati > Actinomycetota > Actinomycetes > Bifidobacteriales > Bifidobacteriaceae > Bifidobacterium > Bifidobacterium sp. UTBIF-68. Next base: position 22,446 of record NZ_JFAN01000003.1, read on the forward strand.
GCCGGAGCCGTTGTTCGTTGTATATTGATCGTCTCGGGGTTCTCGGTTCCTCTGGAGCGGCGACGACGGCGTGTCTCAACCGGGCGGGGCGATACCATCGATAATTTGTTAAGGGCGTTACTCCTTTGGGGAGGCGTTACCGGCCACGAAGCAGCATATCGTGTCTGTTCTCGCGGATATGGCAACCAGAAAACCAAGAACGGAGTAACAATTGGCCTCCTCCTCTGCGCCCCAGAACATGCCTCAGAATACGGCATCCCAGAGCGCCATCTCTCAGGGCCCGGCGCCCGACAAACTCGGCAACGCCCCATTCTCGGTCCTTGTGCCAGTCATGATGTCCTTCTTTGTGATGGGCTTCGTGGACCTTGTCGGCACGGCCTCCAACTATGTGCAGACAGATTTCGGCCTGTCCGATTCGGTCAGCAACATCTTCACCACCATGACCTTCTTCTGGTTCCTGGTGCTTTCCGTGCCTGCCGGCATGCTGATGAACCGCATCGGCCGACGCATGACCGTGCTGGTGGCCATCGCCATCACCGCAGCCGGCTGCCTGCTGCCGATCATCGGCTATCTCATTCCGGTGCCGATCGTGCAGCTGGTGTTCGTCATCGGCTCGTTCTGCCTGCTGGGCATCGGCAACACCTTCATGCAGGTCTCGCTCAACCCTCTCGTCGGCAACCTCGCGCATGACGAGAAGCTTGCCGGCATGCTCACCTTCGGGCAGTTCGTCAAGGCCATCGCCTCCTTCATCGCACCGCTGATCGCCGGGTGGGCCGCCACCATGTTCGGCAAATGGTGGCTGCTCTACCCGATCTACCTGGTGTGCGCGATTCTCGCGTTCGTGATGCTCGCCTTCGACGATATCAAGGAGAACGCGCCGGATACCGGCAGAACCAGCATGCTCAGCTGTTTCGCGCTGCTCAGGAACCCCGTGATCCTGCTGTGCTTCCTCGGAATCGTGTGCCATGTGGGCGTCGACGTCGGCATCAACGCAACCGCACCGAAGATTCTCATGGAGCATTCATCCATGGGCATCGAGGTGGCGGGTGGCGCCACCAGCGTCTACTTCGCGTTCCGCACGTTGAGCTGCCTGTCCGGTTCCGTGTTGCTGCAGAAGTTCACCCGTAAGCAGATCCTGCGCGGCTGCGGTGCTCTGATGGCGCTTTCCTCGTTGTGCTTCATCCTGTTCGCCGGATTCGATGGCATGCCGGTTTGGCTTGCATATGCCGGCCTGGCTTTCGTGGGCATGGGCAACGCGAACGTGTTCTCCATCATGCTCACCACCGGTCTGTTGCATCTGCCGGAACGGCAGAACGAGGTTTCCGGCCTGATGATGATCGGCTTGATCGGCGGCGCCATCTTCCCGCCGCTAATGGGTCTGGCCTCCGACGCCATGGGTATGCAGCTCGGCGCGATCCTCGTCATGACTGTCGGCGTGGCGTACGTGGCATTGCTCAGCATCTTCTTCAAGTCCTACGGCACCGCACGCTGACCGACGGTGTGCGGCTTTCGGCTGACTGCGCACGGTTCCTGACTGGCACTGGTCCCGCCACGTCCATCATTGATATGGGCGTGGCGGGACCTTGTCGTAGCGCGGTCATTCGCTGAAGCATGGCATATGCAGAGCGTCATGCGGGTATGGTGGAAGTCATGAATATGCGTGTATGGTTGGCCGGACTGCGCCCGAAGACATTGCCTGCCTCAATCGCCCCTGTACTGGTAGGCGCGGCGGTGGCGTACCGGCATATCAACGAGCTGAACATCTGCACCTTGGTATACCCCACGCCTCCGCAATGCGTGGCGAGAGGCGTGCTGTACTCGGCGCTGCTCGGCCGGTTCTGGCCGGTGTTCATCCTGTGCATGGCGGTGGCGTTGTTGCTGCAGATCGCGGTCAATCTCGCCAATGATTATTCCGATGGCGTACGCGGCACCGATGAAGGGCGCGATGCAGACGAATCGGATTCCGGACGCAATGGCCGTGACGCGAAACCTCGCAGGCTGGTGGCCTCCGGGGTGCCGCCCAAGCAGGTGCTGTGTGCCGCCTGTGTTGCCGCAGGTCTTGCATGCGTGGCCGGGCTTGCGGCGGTGGTTCTTTCACAGGCATGGTGGCTTCTGGCCGTGGGCTCGCTCTCGGTGGCTGCTGGCTGGTTCTATACCGGCGGCAAACATCCCTACGGGTATGCCGGATTTGGTGAAGTCGCCGTGTTCCTGTTCTTCGGGCTTGCTGCCGTACTGGGCACCGAATATGCGCTGGCTGGCGCTGTGGACGGGCTGGGCGTCGCGGCGGCGGTCTGTTGCGGATTGAATGCGGTGATGCTGCTGATGGTCAACAATCTGCGTGACATCGACGGCGATCGGATTCATGGCAAGCGGACCTTGGCGGTTCGCTTGGGGGAGCGGAGAGCAGCGGTGCTGTTGGCTGTGTGCTGCATTATCGCATGGGTGATCGGCTCGTTCATCTGCATGATGCTGTGGATGCCTTGGGGTGCCGTTGTGCTGATCTCCGGCGTCGCCGTGCCGATTCGCATGGTATCCAGCGCATTCAGGCATCAATTCCGCACGGCGCTGAACGACGCCGGTTTCCAGACCTTGCTGTTCGCCGTGGTGGTGGTCGTGTCCGTGGCGGTGTCCTTCTGATGGAGACGGATGTTGCCTCGGCGGGACTTGCCGCAGTCCGCGATTGTCTACGAATAACGCTTGCGATCGCCTGCGATTATGCCAACGCTGTCTAAACGATGCATAAAACATAAGATGAATGCTCGCGTTTGGCGTCATGGGGCGGTAGACTGGCCGTATGTCTTACAAACTAGTACTGCTCCGTCATGGACAGAGCGCATGGAATAAAACCAATCAGTTCACCGGCTGGGTCGACGTACCGCTGACCGAGCAGGGTGAAGCCGAAGCCAAGCGCGGCGGCGAGCTGCTCAAGGAGAAGAACGTCCTTCCGGACATCGTGTTCACCTCCCTGCTGCGTCGCGCCATCAACACCGCCAACATCGCTCTGGATTCCGCAGATCGTCTGTGGATTCCGGTCGAGCGTAGCTGGCGTCTCAACGAGCGTCACTACGGCGCTCTGCAGGGCAAGAACAAGACCGAGATTCGTCAGGAATACGGTGACGAGAAGTTCATGCTGTGGCGTCGTTCCTACGCCACCCCGCCGCCCGAGATCGATCCGGACGACCAGTACGCGCAGAACCACGATCCGCGCTACACCGGCGACCCGGTTCCGGAAGCCGAGTGCCTGGCCGATGTGGTCAAGCGCGTTGAGCCGTACTTCAAGTCCGACATCGAGCCGCAGCTGCGTGCCGGCAAGACCGTGCTGATCGCCGCTCACGGCAACAGCCTCCGCGCCATCGTCAAGATGCTGGACAACCTGACCGAGGAAGAGATCGCCAAGGTCAACATCCCGACCGCCATCCCGCTGCTGTACGAGCTGGATGAGGACTTCAAGCCGATCAAGCCGCGTGGCGAGTACCTGGATCCGGAAGCCGCCGCTGCCGGTGCTGCCGCTGTCGCCGCTCAGGGCCAGAAGTGAGCTAGCTCGTCAAGAGCGCATATCACCTAAGGGGAAGCCACTATTGTGGCTTCCCCTTTTGCATATCCGAATATCATACCCACCGTGTAGTGAAAACACCACCGTGTAGGGATATGCCCACGGTGTAGGGAAACGCCCATGATGTAGGGATTGAAAACGGCTTGATTCCGCCGAAAACATGTTGTTGCTGATACAAGGGTCCCTACATGATGGGGAATTCCCTACATCATGGGAAGTTCCCTACACCGTGGAGCCGTCGTTTCGTTGCCGGGCTCGTTGCCGGTTGCGGCAGGGTGCATCATACGGCAAAAGAAAACGGCGTCCAGTCGTAACCGGATCGCCGTTTCGGGCATCCCCGAGGGGATAGGTATTGAATTATGCCATCGCGTGACCGCGCATCAGTCGATGTCGGTGCCTTCGTCGCAAGTGGGCTTCTTGGAAGGGTCGAAGCCGGAGACGATGTACGCCACACGACGGGCAGCGGAGACGGCGTGATCGCCAAGGCGCTCCAGGAAGCGGCCCAGCAGTACGATATCGGTGGTCTGCTGACGGGTCACTTCATCGGAGAGAGCCAGTTCGAAGGTCTTGTGGTGCAGGTCGTCCAGCTTGTCGTCCGACAGGATGATGTTCTCCGCAAGCTTCTCGTCGCGGGTGTCGAGCAGGGCGACGAGTTCGTCGGCGGTGTGGTTGAGGAACTCGATCATGTCGGCGAACAGCGGCTGAGCGGACTCAGGCAGCGGGGACGCCGGGTACGTGCGGCGTGCGGACTCGGCCACGTGACGAGCGAGGTCGCCCATACGCTCGAAGGTGGAAGCCAGACGCAGGGTGGAAACCACGACACGAAGGTCGGTGGCAACCGGGTTCTGCTTGGCGAGCAGCTTCACGCACTGGTCGATGATGGAAGATTCAAGGGCGTCAATCTCGATGTCGCCGTCGATGACGGTTTGCGCAGCTTCGACGTCCTGCTTCAACAGGGCTTCGCCGGCACCGTTGATCGCCTTGCGAACATCCTGCGCCATATGGTCGAGGTCATCAGCAACCTGCTTCAGCTCCTCGTTGAAAATAACGCGCATTTCTCTAGCCTTTCATGCTGTGGTATTACAACCTGTACCAGTGTATTATTCCGGCTGCGACATGCTACATCAACGTAGATAATCGCAACCTCTTGTTGTTCAACTGTTCATTGGACTGTTCACTTATCATTCATATTGTCGGCGCGCCGTACCGAAACACCCGGGTCCATGAAGACCTGTGGAAGAATGGTCTCATGACACAGATGCCGGTCGTCGTGCTTACGATTCTTACCATACTATCCATCGCGTTCGTAGTGCTAGTCGTCGTCATGGCGATCGGCATCGTGACGCATCGGGTCTCAATCGCCTCATCGCATGAGCATGACGATTCGGATGATCTGTCGGACGATACCAGGGCGTTGCTGGCCATGATTCCCGGTGCTTCCATCGTGGTCGACGAGCATGATGCCGTTGTCCGATGCAGTCCGGCTGCCTACCAGCTCGGTGTGGTGGAGGGGGACGCCATCATCGATTCCGAGGTATTGAAGGCCGTGCGTCAGGCCCGTCGATCGGGAGGCAAGCGCCAGTTCGATGTGACCACAAACACTCCCGAACGTTACGCGGGTGGGGACAGGGGCGACGGCGGGCGTGTGGTCACCCGGTCGGTGACGCGTCCGAACTGGCTGAAGGTCACTGTGGCGCGAATCAGTGATGCGTTCGTCATCGTATTGGTGTCAGATGTGAGCGAAGTGGTGCGATTCGGGCATGTTCGTGATTCGTTCATCACGAACGTATCCGAGCAGCTGCTCAAACCCACGGAGGCATTGGGCCAATTGGCTGATGTGCTTGAACGTGATGATCTTGACCACGAACAATTGGTCGACGATGCGCGCCAGGTGCGTTCCAGTTGCAACAAGCTCAATCATATGGTCTCCGACCTGCTGTTGCTGATCCGCGCTCAGGAGCCCATCACGCCTTCATCCGCTAACCGCCTCAATGTGATGGACGTTCTGCGGGTCACGATGCAGCGGCTTGAGCCGGAAGCGCAACGCGCCGACGTGCGGCTGAACCTCAAGGGTGACGATGCGCTGGTGGTCAATGGACAGGCCGATCAGCTCGACAGTGCGGTGACCAAACTCGTGGAGAACGCCATAGGGTATTCGCAGGAAGGCGGCATCGTCAATGTGTCTGCCGTGGCCACCAAGGATGGAGAGCATGCGGCCATTCGCGTAATAGATCAGGGCAGAGGCATCGCGAAACAGGACCAGAGCCGGATCTTTGAGCGCTTCTATCGTGGTTCCTCTCAGACCGAACGTACGGCAGATGGCGTGGGGCTAGGTCTGGCCATTGTCAAGCACGTGGCATTGACCCATCATGGCGATGTGTCGGTGTGGAGCGCTCCCGGTCAGGGCAGCACGTTTACGTTGACCTTGCCTCTGGCACACTGATTGCAATCCAGTATCACAATGCGGTGATGACGTGCAGTAAAGACGGGAGAATACCGAAGAATGGTAGGGCGGTCGTGGGGTATGTTGAGACGGCTCGCCTACAGGCCCAAACGGCGGTAATCCCACCGGTCGAAGAATTCCCAGATCAGCAACAGCAGCCCGATGATGACGCCGGACGCGCACAGAACGACCAATGACTCCGATCCCATGCCGAGGGTCATCATGATGAGCGAGACGATGAGCGCCGCGGCCCATAGACCGGTGCCGATACCGAACACCTTACGCAAATCGACCCGCACCGGCTTGGGTGCGGGTTTGCGAACGGCTGGGTCGATGATGGGCGCAAACTTCATAGTCATAGACTGTAGTAAAGAGGAACGTCAAACGTCCTTTTTACCACGATTCTCCCCTTGCTGCAGTCTTGTGCCAGTAATTCGTTGACCGTATTCCGGCTCCCCTTGTCAGGGGAGCCGTTCGAAACCACTGTCACCGGTGAACTAACCCAGATCACTGTGTTCCGGCTCCCTTGGTCAGTTGTCAGGGGAGCTGTCCCGCGAAGCGGGACTGAGGGGTAGTCATTTCGTCAACGAACTTCCGGCACAAATGCTGCTTGCCTTGTAACGGTCAAAGAGCCTGTGCCCTCGTGTGCGCGTTACAGGCGATCGACTACATAGTCGATGCACTTGGTCAGATTCACCACATCCGCAGGCTCCACGGACGGGAACACGCCTATGCGCAACTGGTTGCGGCCCAGCTTGCGGTATCCGGCGCAATCCACGATGCCGTTTTCGCGCAATATCGCCAGCACCTGATTGGCTTGGACATGCTCGTCCAGATCGATGGTCACCACTGAATGGGAGCGTGCTGCGGGGTCGGCGACGAATGGCTGCGCATAGGAGGACTGTTCCGCCCAGGAATAGAGCAACGACGCGGACTTGGCGCATCGCGCGGTAGCCCAGTCCAAGCCCCCGTTGTCGTTGAGCCATCGGACCTGATTCTCCATCATGATGAGATTGGCCACTGACGGCGTGTTCAGCGTCTGGTCCTTGCGGGAGTTCGCCAAAGCGCTGGTGAGCGAGAGGAATGGGGGCACCCAGCGGCGCACGCCGTCCAGATGTGCGCTGGACTCCACTCGTTCGGCTCGTTCGATGGCCGCCGGGGAGAGCACGGCTACCCAGAGGCCTCCATCCGATCCGAATGCCTTCTGGGGGGAGAAGTAGTACACGTCGGTCTGGCTGATGTCCACCGGCAGGGCACCGGCCGCACTGGTGCCGTCGATGATGGTGAGGGCCCCGGATTCCTGACTGCCCGGCACGCGGCGTACGGGTGCCGCCACGCCGGTGGAGGTTTCGTTATGCGCCCAGCAGTAGGCGTCCACGCCTTCGGTGAATTCGGGCAGACGATAGGTGCCGGGATCGGAGGCGAACAGGGCCGGCTTCTCAAGGAACGGAGCGTTCGCGGCCGATGTGGCGAATTTCGCGCTGAACGAACCATAGGTGCCGAACGCGGCGCGGCGGGTGATCAGCGAGGCGCAGGCGATCTCCCAAAAAGCGCTGGCGCCGCCGTTGCCCAGTGCGATTTCGTAACCGTCCGGAAGACGGAAGAAGTCGCTCAGCCCGCTGCGGATGGAGCCGACCAGCTGCTTGACCGGTGCCTGACGGTGCGAGGTGCCCATCAATGTGGTGGTGCCGGCTTCCAAGGCGGCGATCTGCTCGGGGCGGACCTTGCTCGGGCCGGAACCGAACCGACCGTCTTCCGGCATGATGGAATGAGGAATCTTTACTGTCGTAGTCACGCGCATAAGGGTAATCGTCGGGTCTGAAGAATGCCTTGATGTGCTCGATTAGCGGATGCGACATGCGCAGTCGCGAGGCTCGTATATCGTTTGACGAGCTGCCGGCTGAGTCAATGTGAACATCCCTATGACACGTGGTCGTTGTACAGTAAGCATCAGTGTCGGTACGGCAGCGCACAGCATAGTGGTGTCGTCAGCCCAACCAAGGAGTTTACAGAGTATGAAGCATGCTTCGCACAAAGCGACCGCGGTCTCGCGCCAGAAGTTCAGCTTAGCGAAGGCGCTGTTCGCCTCCGGAAAGGGCACCCATTCCATTCGTTCCGTACGCGCCGTGCAGTCTGCGGGCGACGATGCGGCAGTACTGGGACTGGATCCCGCAGTGGCTGAAAAAATCAACGAGATTGCTCCGCAGACCCGTCGCTCCATCCGTCAGGCGGCTCGAGCGGCCGAACGTCGTAGCCATATTCTTGCTTCCGCATCGCTGGCGGCTCTGGTGGGCACCGCCGCAGGGGCAATGGCGTTCTCCAACGCGAACGAGGACATCCCGCTCGCTGAAACCACCACCACGACGACCACGCAGCTCAAGCGTGTGGCCGATACTGGAACTGCATCCCGTTCCGAGGCCCGTTCCGATTTGAACGATTCCTCCAGTGTCCAGTCTGCATCCACTGATTCCAATGGCGGATGGGATTTGAGCGTATCCGACAGCTCGTTGGACACCGCTTTGATGAACCGCAATACGGCTCAGAATGTCACGGTCTCCGACCTTATGGATCAGGACCAGGGCGCGCTGCCGGCGGGATTCAACCCGAATCATGATACGGGTGCCAACGCCAACAACTATCCGTGGGGCCAGTGCACGTGGTACGCATACGAGCGTCGCGTGCAATTGGGTCTGCCGGTCGGCGGCAACTTCGGCGACGCCGTTTCATGGGCCGAATCCGCAAGCGCACGCGGGTACTGGGTGGATAACACACCCCGCCATGTCGGCGATGTGGTGGTGTTCGCACCGGGGCAGGAGCACGCCGATTCCTATTATGGCCATGTCGCCGTGGTCGAGAAGGTCAATGCCGATGGCTCCATTGAGATTTCCGAATCGAATTACAAAGGCCTCGGCGTGATTTCCAGCCGTACGTTCTCCGCCGCGCAGGCCGGCGCGTTGCAATACATTCATTACTGATGCTTGACTGCCAATGCTTTATGGCGTTGAGTCAGCAACGTGTCGGTTGCGCTGAGAATGTGGCTGACATTTTGGTACGGTCTTCGGTTGTGCGCTGACGTGGTATACAAGGTTTCTGATATTCGCTGAACGATAAAGCGGTTGGTCAACACGCCGAAGGGTGTGTGGTATTTCATAGTGTCCTGCTTCGCCAAGCATATGTTGCGGGAATCGGGGTCGTGTACAGTAATGGAGTTATGAGGATTGATTCCAAGATAGCTTCCGTGGTCGCTGCGTGCGCGGTGACCGCAAGTCTGGTTTCCTTGGCGCCGGCAGCTGCGGCTGACGAGGGAACCGTCACTTCCACCAAGTCCTTCCCCTCCTACAGTCAGGTGCGTAAGGATTTTGTCGCTGAAGCCACTTCGACCGATGTTTCCAGTGACTCCAGCTGGGGTGATGTTGAAAGCCTGAACGTTCCGCAGACTCAATCGCAGGCCGAAAAGGATGCCGAGGCGCAGAAGAAAGCTCAGGAGGAGGCGGCCAAGAAGGCTGCTGAGGCCCAGAGCCAATCCCAATCACAGGCGGCAAGCCGCGATGACTCCCGGTCCTCGTTGAGCTATTCCGACTCCGGAGCCACCGCTTCTGCCGACGCTGCGGCTTCGATCGATCGTGCATATTCGCTCATCGGCGCTTCCATGGACTGCACGGCGTTGGTCACCAGTGCTCTGGCGGCCCGTGGCATCAATTTCCACGGCTGGCCCGAAGAGTATGTGAATGTGCCTGGCGGATATGTGGTCACCGATGGTTCTCTTCAGCCAGGCGACATCCTGATTTACAAGTACACCAATGGCACCAATGGCGGTTTGCATTACGATCATGTGGCGTTGTACGTCGGCGGCGGCAAAGCCATCCACGGCGGATGGACTGGTGGTGTGGTGGCGTTGGCCGGCACGTTGCCGAACAAGCTCACCACAGTGGTGCGCATTCCTTAAGGTCTTGGTTTTCGATACGTCGAATGGGGCCGGGCGAACAGGTGTCGCCCGGCCCCATTCGACGTATGCGCGTTTTTCCTCAATTCGCTACCGGCCAATCCGAGTGTCGGGGGGTATTGTTGAAGCTACGCGGAATGAAAAACCGCGATAACTTCAAGGAGGTCGTCATGATTAACGACAAGGCCATACTCGTCGGCGTTGACGGGTCGCATGCCAGCTATAAGGCAACATGGTGGGCCGCGAATTATGCCAAGCATGCCGGGCTCACGCTGCAGATTGTCTGCGCGTATTCCCTGCCAAGCTATGCTGCCGTGTCATTTGATGCCACCTACACGGCGATGGGGGATGACAACGCGGCTCATTCCGATGCCCAGGAGATTCTCTCCAAGGCCAAGGCCATCGCGGACGAGCAGGGTGTGGAAGCGGCCACTCTGATTGTCACAGGTGATCCTGCATCCGTGTTCGTGGAGCTTTCCCGCAACTACAATCTCATCGTGATCGGCAACCGCGGCAAGGGTGGTCTTGCGGAACGTCTGCTGGGCACCACGTCCTCGTCGTTGCCCGCATATGCGTATTGCCCGATCGTGGTGGTGCCGTATACCGATGATGACGGCAACCTGATGCACCTGAACAACACGATTACCAAGGTCGCAGTCGGTTCCGACGAGTCCAAGTGGGGGTTGAAGGCTCTGGAGATCGCTGCCGACTTCGCCGCTTCCTGGGGCGCCGAGCTTGACGTGCTCTCCGCCGTGCCGAATCTCAAGGGCATTGACGGCGAAGACGACGTGATGAAGTCCTATCAGGAGGACTTGGACGTACGCGTGAAGCCTCTTCTGGAATCTCACCCCGATTTGAAGATCAACAAGCACATCGTCTCCGGTCCGGCCGTCAGCGCCCTGACGAAGGCCAGCTTCGACCATGATGTGGTAGTGGTGGGCTCCCGTGGGCGCGGCGGCTTCACCGGCCTGCTGCTGGGATCCACCAGTCAGGGGCTGCTGCAGCATGCGGCTGGCCCGGTGTATGTGGTGCCGCGCAAGTATGTCGAGGCGGCCGAATCCCGTCTTGACACGGTGCCGAGCTCGCCGGCCGAAGTGCCTACCAAGTCGCTGGAGGAGATTGCCGGCGTCGAGGAGATTCCGGTGGCAAAGGCCGAGCCGGAAGTGGCCGAGCAGATTGAGAAGACCATCGATCCGGACAAGCAGTAGCTTCACAAAACAATTGACAAAACAACCCTTGCCCGAGAAAAACGTCACTGACGATGGCTCAGTGCACGAGATTCTCGGGCACTGGGCTCATTTCGAGAACAAACGGCGCTGAGTAGCTCTCAGCGCCGTTTGTTCTCGAGCGCACTGTCATATGGTGTCTGAGATCCCCCAGACTCCAATCGGTCGTAAGGGAACCGGTTTCAGTGCTTCACTGTCACGTTCATGCGGACCGGGGTTTCCTGCACATACGTGTGCTTGACGGTGCAAGCCTTATCGATATGACGCGTGATGCGTTCCTTGAGTTTGTCGGCATCCTCCTGAGACAGTCCGGCGTCGGAGGCATCGACTACAACCTGTTCGTCGAAACTGGTGTATGCATCGTTCTCGGGATCGTACGTGCCATCCACCACGATCTTGGCACCCTTGCCTTCGCCAAGCGCATGCTCGATGGCGAACTGGCTGGACAGCGCCGCGCAGCCGGCGAGAGCCACCTTCATCAGGTCACCGGGGGTGAACTGGCCGCGATCCTTGCCGAACTTGATGTGTGCGCCGTCATCGCTGAAGGCGTCCCATGAACCGTCCTTGTTGCGCTCCACCCACAATCGCTTGCCCATGATTCCTCATTTCCGTAGATGCTTCGCAGACCCGACTGACTATGGCAGGGCCCGCGGGGGAGTGCGGCGTTATCCACCGCATCCCCGCTTGATATGGACTGTTCCATTATGCCCCTAAGCTACACTGGTGCACATGGCTTTGACCGAAGAACAACTTGCAGATATCCGTTCGCGTATTCCCGCACGTCCTCAGACCGACATTCCGATGCCATATGAGGATCTGGTGCGTAGGATTCTTGAGCAGGGGACGCTGAAATCCGATCGTACCGGCACTGGCACCATCTCGTTGTTCGGGCAGCAGATGCGGTTCGACCTCTCGAGCTATTTTCCGCTGTTGACCACGAAGACGGTGTTTTTCAAGGGACTGGCATACGAGCTGATCTGGTTCCTCAAAGGCTCCACCAATGTGCGCTGGCTGCAGGAGCACAATGTACATATCTGGGATGAGTGGGCCGATGAGAACGGTGATCTGGGCCCGGTGTATGGAGCGCAGTGGCGTTCCTGGCCCGCTCCCACGCCGGAGGACCCCCATCGCACCATCGATCAGATCAGCAATGTCATGGATCTCATTAAGCACCATCCCGACTCCCGTCGCATGGTGGTCTCCGCATGGAATCCCGCAGAAGTGGAGCTGATGGCGCTGCCGCCATGCCATGCGCTGTTCCAGTTCTATGTGGCCGACGGCAAACTGAGCTGTCAGCTCTACCAGCGCTCCTGCGACATGTTCCTCGGCGTGCCGTTCAACATCGCGTCCTATTCGTTGCTGACGCTGATGATGGCGCAGCAGGCTGGACTGGAACCGGGCGAATTCGTCTGGACAGGCGGTGACTGCCATGTATATGACAATCACATCGACCAGGTGCTTGAGCAGCTGAGCCGCGACCCGTATCCATATCCGCAGATCGAAATCCGTAAGGCTGATTCGCTGTTCGATTATCAGTACGACGATTTCAAGATTATCGGATACCAGCATCACCCCACCATCAAGGCGCCGGTGGCTGTCTGACTTCGTCATCCAGCCACCTTCGGCGACACGGTGGTGTCGCCTCACCTCACCTACGGACAGTCCACAGGACTGTCCGCTTGACGGTTCGGCTGTCTGAGAGTCGGGCGCATCAACTACACTGAGGCGCAGTTCCTTGAATTCCAGGAGGAGTAGACGAAATGGAGCATGACAGTAGCCGCAGCGGCTATCACGAACCCGAGCCCGGATCTGCCGGGCTGTCTGAAGTCGAAGAGGACTGGGGGGATGATTTCCCCAAGACCTTTTCGGTCAATTTGATCTGGGCTGAAGCCCGCGACAAAGAAGGTCGTCCGGGGGCTATCGGTTTCCAGGGCGGAATGCCTTGGCATTGCGCGGAAGACATGAAACACTTCAAAGAGCTGACCGTCTCGCACCCGGTGATCATGGGGCGCAAGACCTGGGAATCTCTGGGATTGAAGTACCGTCCGCTGCCGAATCGCGACAACATCGTCGTTTCTCGGGATCCGTTGTACAGCGCGCCGGGCGCGACAGTGGTCACCAGTCTGGACGACGCCCTCGATCTGGCCCGTCAGGAAGCCATTCCCGATGATGGTCTCGATCGGTCGGAAATCTGGATAATCGGCGGAGCGCAGCTGTTCGCCAAGGCTCTTCCATTCGCCAACAAGGCATATATCACCACATTGGATGCCGAGGTGGATGCGGATTCCTATGCTCCAGACATGCAGGCTCTGATCGAGGCCGGCTTGTGGAGCGAGACCGAGGTGGGGCACTGGCACAAGCCCGCCGATCCCGATTGCGGCATTCGCGCATACCGGTTCTCCGTCCTGACCAAGACCAAGTAATAGATATCAGGCATTACGCCATACTCCATATCACAGAATGATTGAGCATCGATGAGCAATACCCATCCCTATACCGTAATGACTGTGTGCACTGGAAACATCTGCCGTTCCCCGATGGGGGAGATCATCCTGCGCCATTTCTTCAATGAACGTGGATTGGCGGATCAGGTCACAGTCGAGTCCAGCGGCGTGTCCGACGAGGAGTGGAGTCATCCTATCGATCCGCGCGCTGTGCGCGTGTTGCGTGAGCGTGGTTATGGCGACGAGATTCCCCGCGACCATTTCGCTCACCGAATCTCGCGTGACGAAATCAACCGTACCGATTTGTTCCTGCCGATGACGGCGTCGCATATGCGTGCCCTGCTGCGCATGCTGCCGTCCGGCAAACGCGCCGAAGTGCACATGTACCGCAGCTTCGATCCGAACCTGCCCCAGCCGAAGCCGGGCCGCGAAGACCAGATCGATCTGGTCGACCCGTGGTACGGCGGCCCTCATGAATTCGAAGTGGCCATCGATCAGATCGAGGAGGTCGCTCCGTACATCGTCGATTGGGTGGCCAAACAGCTTCAGGCGACTTCAGACAACTGAGTGAAGCGCTGATGTGCTTCCATCCTGCGCGGCTTGCCTATCCTCGGTTTCGCCTCCGGTTCCTAATCAAAGGGGCCGGAGGCGAAACCATATGCGGGAGTCAGATGACGCGGGTTCCTGCCAGGGCGTTTCAGCTAGAACACCAGTTGCACCATGATCATGTATGCCAGTGTGCCTGCTGCTATGGATAGCATCATATTGCGCTTCCAACAGTGCAGCACCACGATGATGACGCATGCCGCCAATTCGGGAATGCCATGCGAACCGGTGAGGATGGGAGTGTTCCTCAGGGCATACACCACCAATAATCCGGTCATGGCATAGGGGAGCACCGCCCCCAGGTACTCGATCAGCCGAGGTGGCTGCTTCGACTCCGGGAAGATGATGAATGGGAGGAATCGAGTCAGCATGGTACCGGCTGCCACAGCGGCGACAGTCAGTATGCCCTGCCATATGGTCATGGTCATGCCTGATGCTCCTCCTGAATGTGAGAATCGGCGGTTGAGGGCGGATGATGCAGCGTATCAAGATGAGGTCGCAGCAGCATGAACAGCGCCAGCATGACGATCATCGATGGAATCATGAAATCCTCTGCCCCAAACAGCGACAGACAGACCAGCGAAGACAGTACCCCCACTATCGCCGATAGGTGTTCGCGGTGTTTGCCGCTGAGCCATTGATCGAGGAAAATCACCAGGAACAATGCGGTCAGCACGAATTCCAAGCCATCGGTGTTGAACGTCAGGTTCGACCCGATTAATCCGCCCACCGTGGCACCTGTCACCCAGTAGATCTGGTTCAGCACCGTGACCCAGAGATAGAACCATCCTCTATCCACATCGCGTGGGATGCGCGCGGTGGAATTGATGGCGAATGTTTCATCGCACATGCCGAAAATAAGATACGGGCGTTTCCATCCCATGCCTTTGAATGAATTGAGCATGGATAATCCGTAGAACAGGTGTCGCGCGTTGACCATAAGCGCCAGCAGGAACGCGGCTATAGGATTGAATGCCGACAGCAGAAGGTTCACGGTGACGAACTCCATCGAGCCGGCGAAGATGAATGCGCTCATGCACATGGGCCATACGAACGAGAAGCCCTTGGTCCCCATGAGGATTCCGTATGAGGTGCCGAGAAAGAGGAAGCCGAGGCAGATGGGCATGGTGAATGGAAACGCCGCGCGCAGGGCCTGAAGCCGTACGCTGGAGCGATGATGCCTGGTAGGTGAGGGCGTTGCTGTGGTGATGCGCGTGTGTGCCATCCATGCCTCTTGTCGATACTGTCAGGATTGGTCCGATGACAGTCCAATGCTCTGCGATACGAGATATGAACATATGCACAGACCTCGACCGTCGTATTGGGCGGATGGTTCCGGGATTCCGCGGCGCTCGGGTTATGCTTGGTAAAGATCTTTACTAAAATCGCGGGGAGAATGCCGATGGCAACATTGAAAGAGGTCGCCGAGAAGGCCGGGGTGTCGCAGAGCACGGTGTCGCGGCTGCTGAACGACCCATCGTTCTCGATTAAGGAGGAGACGAAGCGCCGCGTGCTGCGCGTGTGCGAGGAGCTGGGCTATCGTGATGTGTTCCGGCCGGCTCTTGCGGTACTGGATGCGCCGCCGTCTGGCGAGGAGCTGCAGGATGCGTATTTTGCGGAGCTACGGACGATTCTGGCCGATTGCGCTCAGGAGTCGGGATTGGACCACCTGACATTCGTCCATTCCATTGGCGAGCTGACCGAGCGGGCGGATGAGTTCGATGGGTTCGTGACGATCGGTGCGACCGTGTTCCCTGCGAATGATTTGCGGGCATTGCATGAGGCGCTGCCGCATGGCGTGTGCATCGACACGAACCCGGCTCCGCATCTGTTCGACTCGGTATGTCCCGACCTGTCGCAGACCATGCTTGACGCGTTGGATGCTCTGCTCGCATCGGGGCGGCGCAGAATCGCATTCATTGGCGGAGTAGGCAGCCTCATGGGCCTGCACGACTATCCGGAGGACATCCGCGAGGCGTCCTTCCGCCAGTGGGCCGCCCATCTGGATCTGGACGTGGATGGTCTGGTGTATTCGCGCGGTACGTTCACCGTTGAAAGCGGCTACGAGCAGGCTTCGCGCTTGGCCGCCGACCACCGTGATGCGGGGACTATGCCGGATGGACTGATTGTGGCGGCGGATGTGCTTGCAGTAGGTGTTCTGCAGGCGTTGAATGCGCTGCACGTCCGCGTGCCGGACGAGCTGGCCGTGGTCAGCGTCAACAATCAGTCCATTGCTCGATACACGTCGCCATCGTTGAGCTCATATGCCATCGATCAGCGGGAACTTGCCCGTACGGCGTTGGCCACGCTGATCGATGGACTCAGGCATGAGCGCAAGGTTCGCCGTCACGTTTTGCTCACCACCAAGCTTGTCGCACGCGCCAGTTTTGCTCCGTCAAGTGAGTGATACAGGCAGGTGGCGGGCTTATGCAATTCAGATGAGTTCGATGTCCACATCAAGGGTAAGCGGCCGGCTTGCGGGCAACTGGTAGGCCGTGTGGACGGGTGCGCCCCATGAATCGTCGCCGCCGACGCCCATCTGGGCTGCTAGCAGCCGCAGATAGGTATGTCGTGGTTCGGGCAGGTCTTCCCGCCGGCGTGCGGCCTCGATGGTGTAGGTGTCCCATGGCAGTAGGCTTGCGGCGAAACGGCGGTCGCCGTGCTGCCGGACGCGCAGACCGTGCCCGTGTGCGTCGGTGGCTTCGAGCCAGCGCACGTCCTCCCGGTTGCCGGTCTCCTGGACCATGAGGTACGGGGCGAAGCTTTGCGCGGCGGTGGTGTTCCATATGCCGAGCCGGCCGCCGTGTTTGCGGTCGCGGTAGGTCTCTTCGGGGCCGGGACCGTAGTAGCGCAGCCGGTCGTATTGTGCCGGCAGCTGCCATTCGATGCCGAAGGCGGGCAGGCTTGCGGCACTGGGGTCGCCGCCCGGGTATTTGACGGTCATGTGCAGGCGCATGTCCTGGTCGATGCGGTAGATGATGAATGCGGGCGTATGGTCGGGGTCGGCGAGTTCGAACTGGTATTCGGCTACGAGTTCGCTACTGTCCGTCCGGCTGATATGCGTGCCGGTGGTGACGGCGTAGCGGCCGGCGGCGTACCATGCGGCGCGGTCGAATCCTGAGTGGTTGCCTCGGTCGTTGTCGGTCAGTGGGCGGAAGGTGACGATGTCGGGGCGGCGGATGACCCTCTCCCGGCCGTCGCGCTTCCAGGAGACGATGCCGCCCTGTGTGCGTGACAGGAGGATCTCCTCATTGTCGCGGCGGATGCCGGCGTTCCAGCGGCCGAGCGTGACCGTGGCGGAATCGTTGTCCGTGAGGCCGGCGTCGTCGCTGCGGTCGGTCGTGACGAGTCTGTCGGTAATGATGCGATGGCCTCCGGTCTCGGGAGTGCGGGTCCGGCTTTCGCTGTCGGAGCGGGTGTCGGACGTGCGCCCGGAGTTGAGGACGCCGACGAGCTGGCCGAACGCGAGTTCGTAGCCGGCCGGTGCCCAGTCGGTGGTGTTGGCGAGACGCATATCGACCTCGTAGACGATCTCATGCACGCCGTCACTTGGGCTTGAGCTTGGGCTTGGACGGGTGCCGGTGTGAGTGGAGCCGTTGGAGTCGGTGATGGTGTTGGCATCGGGGTAGTCGATGTCGTGGCGTGTGGTCTGGCCGGCGGGTACGTCGAATTGGTAGTCGCAGTGCCAGATTTCGTGCCCGTCCAGGAGGAGTCTGGCGGTGAATAGGTAGTCGTCGGTGCCGGTGAATTGGTTGCGGTTCTCGATGGTCACGCCGTGTCCGTCGGGGGTGAGGCGGATCGGCGAGTACAGTTGTTTGATTTCCGGGGCCTTGGGGCTGGGGGTGCGGTCGGCGAACACGATGCCGTTGCCGGCGAACTCGTAGTCGGTGGGCCGGTCGCCCCAGTCGCCGCCGATCGAGAGGCGTTCCGTGCCGTCGGGAAGGCGTTGGACGAGGGCCTGGTCGATGTAGTCCCAGATGAACCCGCCCGCATAGCAGTCATGGGATTCAAGGTCGGTGAACTCGCTGAGCCCGCCGCACGAGTTGCCCATCGCGTGCATGTACTCGCAGCTCATGAACGGCTTCCTGGGTTTGCCGCTTGTGCTGGCTGCGTGGTTCTGGTGTTCGAGCCAGTCGCGGATCTCATCGGGTTTGGCGTACATGCGGCTTTCGAAGTCGCTGATCGCCTCGTACTCGCGCCTCCAGGTGACGCCCTCGTAGTGGACCGGCCGGGTCGGGTCGATGGCGTGCGCGTGCTCGCTCATGGTCTTGAGGACCTCGCCGGCGTAGGATTCATTGCCCAATGACCAGATGATCACGCTGGGATGGTTGCGGTCGCGCCTGATCATGCTGTCGAGCCGGTCGAGGCAGGCTGGCGCCCAGGCGGGGTCGTCGCCGGGGATGGACGTTCCGACCGGGATGTCGCCGGGGCTGTTCCAGCTGCCGTGGGTTTCGAGGTTCGTCTCGTCGATCAGGTAGATGCCGTATTCGTCGCACAGGTCGTACCAGCGCGACTGGTTCGGGTAGTGGCTGGTGCGCACCGCGTTTATGTTGTGCCGCTTCATGAAGCGCACGTCCCAGAGCATGTCCTCCTCGGTGACCGCGCGGCCGCGCCGGCAGTCGAACTCGTGCCGGTTCACGCCACGCAATACCAGCCGCCTGCCGTTGATCTTCAATACGCCGTCCTCGATGCCGATGCGACGGAAGCCGAGGTTGGTCTGGGCGGCCTCGATGACTCGGCCGTCCGCGTCGTACAGGGTGACGGTCAGCGTGTACAGGTTCGGCGTCTCCGCGCTCCACGGGTCCACGCCCTCGAGCGTCGCCTCGGCGTGAACCGTGCCGGTGCCGGTGGATGACGTGCCGGTTGACGTGTTTGTGGTCGTCATGTCTGTGGTTGCCGTGTCGGTGATTGACCTGTCAGCTATTGACGTGCCTGCGACGAGTGGCGTGGCGGTCTGCCAGACGACCGTGTCGCCGTCCACGTCCGTGAGCGTGACGTCCGCGACCGTCGCATGGGTCGCGCCCTCGATCGTGGCGTCCACCGTGAGCAGGCCCTGTTTTGCGGCCGGATCCCAGTCCGCGATGGTGTTGAGGTCCGCGACGTGCGCGGCCGGGTGGGCGGTGAGCTCGACCGAGCGGAACAGACCGTGCAGCCGCCAGAAGTCCTGGTCCTCCAGCCAGCTCGCGCTCGAATACTCGTAGCACGCCACTGCCAGCACGTTCAAGCCCGTGCGAAGAGCGGCCGTGACGTCGAACTCGCTGGGCGTGAACGAATCCTCCCCATAGCCGACGAACACGCCGTTCAGCCACACATAGACCGCGGTCGCCGCCCCGTGGAAGGTGAGCGTCACCCGCCGGCCCTCGCGCATGGCTTTCGCCACCTCGCCCTCCGGGCGAAACACGCGACGATACAACGCCACATGATTATCCGTCGGAACCGCAGGTGCCTCAAGGTCCTCATGCCCATCCCACGGATACTGCACATTCACATATTTCGGCGGCAGTAACCCTGCCATCTCCAGATGGCTAGGTACCACAATCCGCGCAAAAGTCGAATCGTCGATATGCAATGCCGCGAACCACGGGGATGCGTCATTGGTATGGGCCGATGCCTGACTATCCGCGCAGGTGCCGTCATGGTTCGGAGCGCTATCGTTATCGTCGACTGCGCTGCTCGTGCTGTGGCCATCGGGGAATCGTATTTCATTGGCGGGCATGATGCATACGGACCATTCGCCATCCAGGCTTTGGGTGAGATTGCCGTCTTCACCGGGCCGAGGCATATGGGGCCAGCAGGTGTGGTCCGAGTGTGCTGCGAGTCGATTCACCGCGAACGTTTGCGGGTCGGTGAGCCATGCCGTCGTCGGACCGTCGGCTGATTCGACCGATGTGATGGACGTGGTGCTGTTGTCGTGTTCGGTATGAGTGGGGTTCATTGGTCCTCTCTTCCATATTGATTGATTGCGTCGCGTCATTGCCGCCGCAAGTGAAGTGGTATACAACACTTCTTGCGCAGAGATAATAATCATTTTTACTGAAATAAGCAAATAGTTTCTTTGAGGATGTGTTGAGCGTGTATGGCGCGGTGTTGTGGCGAAGTGAGGTTAGAGATGCGTGGCTTTGTTGTTTTGTGTCGGGGTTTTAAGGGATTGGCTTTGCAAAGTAGGCTTTGTGGCGTGGGGCTTTGCGGAGTGGGGCTTTGCGGGGGTGATGGGCACAGGGGTGCAATAGCTACGGATGCTGCCTGGTGGATGCTGTGTTTGAGAGATATGCGGTATCGTCTTTACGACTCGCCGTAATATTATTTACTTTCTATCGAAAGTTCTATACTCGCGTGGTGCAGGGTCGGAGAGGATTCTGCCGGAACAACTTCAGGTCGCAAGGAGGCCACAACATGACTGAATCCACATCACATCATCCGGAAGCATCGGAGCGAAGCGGGACGGGCGGATCTACGCGCAATATCGGACGTCGTGTGGCGTATGCGGTGGGTAATTTGGGTCAGGCGGCGTTCTATAACACGATGAGCACGTTCTTCATCACGTTCGTGACGACGGCGTTGTTCGTGAACGTGGACAAGGCGTTGGCGGCGCGCATGATCGCGGTCATCACGGGTCTGGTGGTGGTGATCCGCATCGCGGAGATCTTCCTCGACCCGCTGCTGGGCAATCTCGTGGACAACACGGACACCAGGTGGGGCCGGTTCCGCCCGTGGCAGTTCATCGGCGGCATCGTGCCGGGCATCCTGCTGGTGATGGTGTTCACCGGACTGTTCGGCCTGGTGGACGTGAACACGGGCTTGTTCATGGTCCTGTTCGTCGTCGTGTTCATCCTCCTGGACGTGATCTACTCGCTGCGCGACATCTCCTACTGGGGCATGATCCCCGCGATCTCCACCGACTCGCATGAACGCGGCGTGTACACCGCGCTGGGCACGTTCACCGGATCGATCGGCTACAACGGCGTCACCGTGATCGTCGTGCCCATCGTCAGCTGGTTCACCTTCAAGTTCACCGGCCAGTGGGCGCAGGGCCGGTCCGGCTGGGCCGCGTTCGCGATCATCATCGCCGTGCTCGGCCTGATTACCGCGTGGAGCGTCGCGTTCGGCACACGCGAGAACCAGGACCAGCTGCGCGCCAAGGCCCGCGAGGGCGGCAACCCCATCCAGGCGTTCAAGGCCATCGCCCAGAACGACCAATTGCTCTGGGTCGCATTGAGCTATCTCCTGTACTCGGTGGCGAACGTGGCCACCACCGGCGTGCTGTTCTACCAGTTCAAATACGTGCTCGGCGCGCCGGACAGCTTCTCCATCGCCGGAGTCATCCCGATCGTCACCGGACTGGTCACCACGCCCCTCTACCCGGTGCTCAACCGCCGCATCCCGCGCCGCTGGCTGTACGTGGCCGGCATGGCGTTCATGATCGCCGGCTACACGCTGTTCATCATCAACCCCATGAACCTGCCCATGGTCATCGTCGCGCTCGTGTTGTTCTATCTTCCCGCGCAGACCATCCAGATGACCGCGATCCTGGGCATGACCGACTCCATCGAATACGGGCAGCTGAAGACCGGCCGGCGCAACGAGGCCGTGACCCTGTCCGTGCGGCCCATGCTCGACAAGATCGCCGGCGCCCTCTCCAACGGCATCGTCGGGTTCGTGGCCGTCGCCGCCGGCATGGTGGGCGACGCCACCGCCGCCGACATGACCGCCGCCAACATCCGCACCTTCAAGACCTGCGCCTACTACCTGCCATTGGGCGGCATCATATTGAGCCTCGTCGTATACCTCCTCACCGTCAAAATCGACGAGAAAATGCACGAGCAGATCGTCACACAACTCGAGCAACAACTCAGCCACGGCGACGTCGACGTCGACTGACGCCATTCGCGCGAATCGGTTATCGGCCACTGGTTTTCGGGTTGTCGGCTGTCGGCTACTGGTTTCCGGGTTGTCGGTTGTCGGCTGTCGGTTGTCGGCTGTCGGCTTTTCGGGTTGTCGGCTTTTCCGCTGTATGTTCGCGCTTCAACGCAACCGCCGCGAACATACAGCCGATTCCGCGCCGCTAAGAGACTGTATGTTCGCGGCATCCTTGTTCGGACGCGAACATACAGCCGATTCACGCGCTGTAATCTGTCGTAAGACCTCACCAAACGTACGCTGAGTAGGAGCCAATGTACGTTTGGTGAGGTTGTGTATGAATGAGCTTGGGAGGGGACGACCTAAGACAAAGTTAGACCGGTCAACAGGCGGTGTGCTGCAAGATCGCCCCTGAGTCACTTTGCTAGTGAATGTGCTGGGTTTATGCTGGGCTGAGGAGTTTATGCTGGGTTGCTTCCGGAATCAAGAAACCCAGCAAGCCTTGGAATGATTGGCTTGCGGGGTTCCGCGTAGTGGCTCCGAACGGCGTCGATCCGTTGACCTAGCGATTTTCAGTCGCTCGCTCTACCAACTGAGCTACAGAGCCATTGAATAGTTTCGGATTTGACGAATCAAACCTTGACCATCCAGCGACCCCGGCCGGACTTGAACCGGTGACCTCCGCCGTGACAGGGCGGCGCTCTAACCAACTGAGCTACGGGGCCGTGTTCTCTGTCTTGCAACAGACAACAGATAGATATAATACTGGAAAACCATATTCCTGCAAATCACGGCGTGTCTATAGTGTTTTCAACGGTTTGCGGCAGTTGCTGTGACTGAGGTAAGCGATTGTGATTGTGGTCGCGATGTCGGCTGAATGTGTGCGCAGTTGTTTTTCGTGGCTCGTCTCGCTGATAATAGGGATCCATCCCTCCCATGGAAGCGTCGATGGTGGCCCATGTATCTGAGTGTCATTGCTGCTGGGGCATTGCCGCTCTGTCAATTGCGAGACGGGCATTCGAATATCGAGTGCTGTAATGGCCGATCGTGGAAACGAAGTGATTCCTGTTCCGTGAGGCGTCGGACTCACTGGCGAACCAGTCGGCTTGGCATGGCGGGTGGCACAATGGACGGATAGCGAATTCGTACAGTGGCATCAGCAATCTTGACGAAAGGCCAAGCAGCATCATGACCGTTACCCAAGTTCCCATCGAGCCGACGCACGACAATCCGGACGTCGAGCATGCCGTCGAGCATGTTGACGACGCCGGCGCTCCTTCGCATCCGATTCATAAGGTGTTGTCTTTCGTGCGCCGCTCCGCGCGTCTCGACGCTCGTTTGCAGCGTGCCTGGGACAATTACGCCGACACGTATCTGTTGGATATCGCTGCCGGCAATGGTCCGCTTGACGTGCGCGAAGGATTCTCGCTGACTAAAGCGTACATCCATTCCATCTGGGGCAATGATAATCCGCTGATTGTGGAGATCGGCACCGGTCAGGGGGAGAACGTGGTTGCCGCCGCGGCCGCCCATCCGGAGATCAATTTCCTGGCGCTGGAGGTCTATGACCCTGGTGTGGCGCATACATTGCTGTTGGCCGGCAAGCAGAATCTGACCAATATCCGTATAGCGCAGGTCAATGCGGCGGAACTGTTCAAGGTCACTGAAACTGGCGTGCTTGCTGAGGTCTGGACGTTCTTCCCGGATCCCTGGCCGAAGAAGAAGCATCACAAGCGTCGCATCGTCCAGCCCGCACTTGCGGACAATATTCACCGCGCGCTGCGGCAGGATGGCGTCTGGCGCATCGCTACCGATATCGAGGATTACGCGTTGCACGTGCACGAGGTCATGGACCATCGCGAGGGTTGGGAGAATCTCGGCACGGTGGCCGTGAGCCTCCCGTTGGAACATGTCGGCAAAGGCAATGCTGATATGGCTGACGGCATGCCGCATGCGGACTTCATTGAATCCGAACGGTTCGAGGGGCGTGTGCTCACACATTTCGAGAAGAAGGGCATCGACGCCGGAAGGGTCATCCACGACTTCGCCTATCGGGCGAACGCTCTCTGATAGGACTTGGCGCGCGAAGACGCAAATGGGGTGTGCGGGGTGGGGCACTGTGTTTCAGACAGGTGTCTCCATCCCGTTCGCTCGCATGTGCATCGCGCTGCATGGCTGCGCGGCCATTGGGGAGTATTCGCGTTACGTCGCGCGGCTGAATCCTACGCTGAATCCTGCAGACGGTGGGATGTGACTTTCATGATTTGCGATTAGCGGCTGCACTGCTGTACGGCGACAGTTGTAGAGGTTGTACCCATGTCTTCTGCCTCGACACGCCGATGAGGTGTCGATTTGCGTCGCATCGGGTTCATCAGTATAGTTACACGAGTTGTCCGCCCCCATCGTCTAACGGTTAGGACACCAGACTTTCAATCTGACAACGAGAGTTCGACTCTCTCTGGGGGTACTTCAACAAAACCCTTGAAAACATTAGGTTTTCAAGGGTTTTCTTTTTCCGTTTGATACAGGTCTGATACAGGCAATCGGTTGGCGTATCCCGCCGTTTGTCCATTCGGAACGCATTCAAAACACCAAAACTGGCGGAATTCCGCTATTGGCACATTCAGCGCACCTGATAACCACTCTGATTACAGTTCGCTTGCCAGGTATGGTTCTACGAATGCGAGGTTGCTGCCGCGTTCGAGTGAGTGGCAGTCCTGCATAGCGTATTGCCAGGTTCCTCCCAAGTGACCGGGTTGCCGTGTATGCGTCGCAGGGATTGGAGAGTCGTCGAGAACAGGTTTGGGTCCTGCGTGAAGCGATCGGCCAGTTTGATGGCACCGCTTTGTTTGTGTTGTGCGTCCAGGTTGTCAGTCCTGCCTCGGAACGCGTGTTCAAGGTTGCGGCTGACATAGAACAGACGGTATGGAATCACAGCGGTGCGACCGCCCTGCTTCTTCCTGAATCCGTCGAGTTTGAGCAGGGCGTCCACGCCGTTTCTCTTTGTCTTTCGATCCGCTATCAGGGCGTCGCGGTTCGTGGTGATGATGTCCGTCATCGAATAGTGGGTTCCATCCACTGACGGGTCCTCCCGCACTCGGTCGTCGGGCGCGAATGCCCCGTCGAGGTCGCAGATCTGGATGACATGGCCGAGCTGACCCCATGTGCGATCATGGTCCTTGAGATAATTCTCGACGAGTTCGCGCACGGTTTGCGAGGGTTTGTTCGCAGGGTAGAACCCGTTGCGCCGGTAGAACTCCTCGCGGTGATTCGGCGCGGTCAGCACGTCGCAATGAAATTCCTGACCTTGGAACAGGCGGTTCTCGATCAACGCCGAGAACGCCGGAACGAGCAGGCTGGCGTCGCTCGAGCCCTCCACGACCAGCAGGACGATCTTGCGTTTAGCCACGCTCCGCCTCCGTTCCGGCGGCATTGAGTGCGGCCAGATCGTCGTCGATGTCATCGTCCTCGTCGGGGTGGCCGGCGGCGTAGAGGCTGTTGCCGAACATGCGCGGTATGGGCGGATCATAGATGTCCGGTCCGCTCCATCCGAGCTCGCTGGCCGTCAGGTACCGTCGGCGCTGGTTGTTCGTGGAGGACTTGCGAGGGATGGTCGCGAACCGGTTGTCGGGATCGGTCACCGTCGTGCGGATGCAGCTGTTCGGCAGCACCTCCAACGCCCGCAGGTTATGGGCGGTGAACACCAATTGCCCCGCGCACCCGTCCGCCAGCTGATACAGCATGTCGCCGAGCAGCAGTTCGAATACGCCGGAGTCGAACTCGTCCACGGCGACCAGCGCGTTCTCGTCGTTGTACGCATGTTTGAGGTAGCCGAGCAGAGCGGTGATGCGTATGATGCCCTCGCTCTCGCAGCGGAAGGGCACCGTGACGTCGCCACGGCGGGAGAACAGCTCCGCGGTGACTCGATCCTCGCCGTCCTTGCCGGAAGGCGCGGTGCCGGTCTTCAGCAGGACGTGCAGGCCGGGCACGATGGTGGGCAGGATGCGGTCGAAGGACTCCACGGTCTGTCCGAGCCGTTTCGCCTGGCCGGGGGTCAGCGGATTGGGCTGCAGCAGGTCGAACGCGAACTCCGTGTTACGGCCAGCCTGGTTCTCCTCCATGATCGGGATGATCGCAAACGCGGCAAAGGAGCCACGACGGGTGGTGGATACGAAGATGTCGTTGGTCGCATAGCCGCACAGGGCCTCGCGCAGACGAACGAACTCACCGAAACGCTCGTTGATATACGTCAACGACCTGGAGGACACGCCGTTCGCCTCCCGCGCGCGGGCCACCGCCCAGTCGATCAGAAACTCGGCGTCCGGCCGATCGTCGAGCGTGGCGCACCGGGAGAACAGGAACGAGCGCCCCTCCATGTACGCGCGATCTGCGGTCCGCGAGACCACGGTCTTCACCGAAGCGATCGCTTCGATGGAACGCCACACGTAGACCGGGGTCGACACGAACCCGTCCGCCTTGGAATCCTCCATGCGATGTCCCAGCACCTCGCGGCCCAGGCGCGAGAGGTCGTCGCCGATGCGCACCGACTCGGCGACGACTCGCGCCCGCGTCGAATCCTTGTTCGCCTTGCGCATGGACACCCTGTACTCAAGATAGCTGGGCTTCTGCTTGTCCCCAATGAGGAACGTCGCCGTCACGGCCGCCGTACCGGCGCTGGCGCTGACGACATCACCGGCGGTGTCCGGCAGTATATTCCCGGACAGCAGTGCGCGCAGTATCCCGATCGCGTCGATGACTGTGGTCTTGCCCGACCCGTTTTGCCCGTAAATGCCCGTGACGCTGCCACCGGCGGGCAGATCATCGAAATCCAGGACTCCATGCGATATGTTCCTCATGTCGTCCAGAACAAGTCTTTTCAAACGACTCATCGCATTGCCATTCTCTAAAACTCATAATAATCAATTTTTAATTGAAATACATGACTATTATACGATGTGACTTGTATGCATACCGCAGCGTTTCGCAATCAGATCATAACCAGAGCGATACAACAGTCCCGATCCGCGATGAGGTGGTTCAATCGAGGCAACATCTGTCCGCCGCAGGGCCACCTGGCGCGGGGTGATGCTGATGGTGCGTTCGTGGTCCGGCGGTTTGCCGTCGGGCTTGCGGGCGTGCTTTTCTTCCAGGGACCCGGGAGGAGGCGGGTTCTGGAGTCCCCGTTTCCTCTCTTTCCCGGAGAAAAGCGCTTCTGTCGCATGAGGGAAAGGAATGGCGTTATTCCGCGGATTTGAAGTGATGGGGTGGTGGCAAGACGGTGCATAAAAAATGCCACGCCAACGCAAACTGGTAGGTGTTGCGTTGGCGTGGCGCATCTTACTGGCAGTATCACGCCCTCCACCAGGGGCGCAGCGGATACCACTTGCCGTCCGGGTGACCAACGCGATCCGGCTTGACGGCGAGGAACTGATGAATCTGGATGCCGTCGAGTTCGAAGTTCAAGGCACAGGCGGCCATGTACAGGCCCCAGACCTTGGCGCGCTCGAAGCCGACCTGCTTGACCGCGTCATCCCAGTGTTCGGAGAGGTTCTTGTTCCAGTGGTGCAGGGTCAGCGCGTAATGCTGGCGCAGGTTCTCCTGATGCACTACATTGAAGCCGGCGTCATGGATGCAGGATTCAATGAATCCTGGCGCGCCGAGGTCGCCGTCCGGGAAGATGTAGCGGTCGAGGAATTCGTCGGTGCCGGGCTTGCCGTCCGGCTTGTCGTGACTGATGGTGATCTGATGGTTGAGCAGCCGGCCCATCGGCTTGAGCAGTCGGTACATGTCCTCGAAGTAGCTCTGGTAGTTCTTGGTGCCGACGTGCTCCATCATGCCGATGGAGCAGATGCCGTCGAAATCGCGTTCGGGCACTTCGCGGTAATCCTGCACGCGGACTTCGGCGAGATGCTCCAGACCTTCGCGGCGAATCCATTCGTTGGCATAGGCGGCCTGTTCCTTGGACAGTGTGACGCCGAGCGCCTTGATGCCTCGGCGCGCGGCGGTGATGACCATCGAGCCCCAGCCGCAGCCGATGTCCAGCAAACGCTCTCCCGGCTGCAAGCCGAGCTTGTCGAGAATCAGTCGCAATTTGTTGGCCTGAGCGTCCTCGAGACTCATATTCTCGTCATCGAATACCGCGCAGGTGTAGGTCATCGAAGGGCCGAGGAAGTCGGCGTAGAACTCGTTGGACATGTCATAGTGGAAGCTGACGGTCTCCGAATCGGCTTTTTCGGTGTGGGGGAGCAGTCCATGCTTGATGCGGTCGAACTTGCTCGGGCCCTCGGTGGAGGGGACCGGAGGCTTCCTGAAACCATGGCTGAGAATGCCGGCGGATACGCGGGCTACGGACATGGGCGTGAGGGGCTTGACGTATTTGGCCAGTGAAATCAGTTGACGCATCGCCGGATACGGATCCGCATAATCGATGCCGTCGATGTCGAAGTCGCCGAGCACGTAGGCGCGCACCACGCCAATCTCATTGGGATGGGTCAACAGCTGATACATGCAGTTCGGACTGGTGATTCTGACTTTGAGATCCGCATTCGCGGGGCCGAAGTGCGAGCCGTCGAATGCATCCACACGCAACGGCGCAGCTGAATCCACGAACAGCGAGACCATCTCGGCGACGGTCATCGTTTTGCCATTTGCCATACCTACCTCATTCTCTTATGGTGATACACCCCCAACTTCGGCATTGATTCTAGTCCTCTTCCGGAACGCACAATATATTGGCTACCGGTTTTCGCGACAGGCGTTTTCCCGGTGTTTCGTTCCATGTTCTATGGCTTGTCGTGTTAGTCGCTTCCAGCGTGTTTTCAGGAATACCGATATGCGCAGAGTACAGTAGTGGATTGTTGGGCCGCTCACTGATGGAGAGGCCTGAACGCAGATGCACACCGCTCAAAAGGAGAGCAACGATGGTATATAGGATGATTTTCAACCAGACCGCATACTTCGGCCGTGGTGCCATCAAGGAAATTCCGACTGTGGCGAAGCAGCATGGCTTCACCAAGGCGTTCATCGTGACCGACCCGGTCCTGCTTGAGACTGGCACCGCCGAGAAGGTCACCAAGGTGCTGGACGAGGCTGGTCTGCCCTATGAGGTCTTCTCCAACGTGAAGCCGAACCCGCCGGTCGAATGCATCAAGGACGGCGTCGAGTAGTTCGCCGCATCCGGCGCTGACTTCCTGATCGGTCTGGGCGGCGGCTCCCCGCAGGACACCTGCAAGGGCATCGGCATCATCACCGCCAACCCGGAGTTCGCTGACGTGCTCTCCCTCGAGGGTGTGGCAGACACCAAGAACCCGTCCGTGCCGATCTTCGGTGTGCCCACCACCGCTGGCACCGCCTCCGAAACCACCATCAACTACGTGATCACCGACACCGCCAACAAGCGCAAGTTCGTGGCGGTCGACCCGCACGACATCCCGATCGTCGCCTTCGTGGACCCGGACCTGACCGACTCCATGCCGCGCGGCCTCAAGGTGGCCACCGGTCTCGACGCACTGACCCACGCCATCGAGGGGTACATCACCCCGGGTGCCTGGAGCCTGTCCGACTGCCTGTCTATGCAGACCATCCGCATGATCGCCAAGAACCTCGCGAAGTCCGCCGACGGTGACATTCCTGCCGGCGAGCAGATGGCTTACGCCTCCTACATCACCGGTATGGCCTATTCCAACGTCGGCCTCGGCCTGGTGCACGGCATGGCCCATCCGCTGGGCGGCCGCCTCGGCGTGGCCCACGGTGTGGCCAACGGCATCCTGCTGGCCCCGGTCATGGAATACAACAAGGACTTCACCGGTGAGAAGTACCGCGACATCGCCGACGCCTTCGGTGTGGAGGATGCCTACACCGGCGACCTCGAAAAGGTGCGCGAGGAGGCCGTTCAGGCCGTCCACAAGCTGACCGTGGACCTGAAGAACCCGACCACGATCTCCGAAGTTGGCGCCACCGAAGCCGACCTCGCCCCGCTGGCGCACGACGCCTTCAACGACGTGTGCACCCCGGGCAACCCGCGCAAGGCCACCGAGGAAGACATCCTCGCCATCTACAAGAGCCTGATGTGATCCGTCGATTGCCATAGTCGGCCCCATAGTCTGCGATATACGGCAACAGGCATAGTAATACGATTGAGGGGAGCTGCGGACCTATTTCCGCAGCTCCCCTCAATCTGTTTTTCGGCTGTTTTCGGCTACTTGCCGTGCTTCTCGTCGTATTCCTCGTCGGTGGGCGTCTCGTCGTAGAGCTTCTTGCCCTCGGCCTCGGCCAGCTTCATCTGCTCATTGATCCATGCGGCTTCGGCGGGATTGATATCCGCGGAATCAAGCACTTTCTGCCATACCGGATAGAACAGATGCATCACCGGATACATGGCGGTGAAGAGCACCTCCGGCTTATGCTTGCGCCAATGCTGGGGATGCGCGTTGAACGTGTTCTTGAAACGTCGCATGTAATTCAGGAACGAACCCAGCGAAGTGTCCATGCGCCGCGCGCTCATGGCCGCAATCATGCGCGGCGAATACACGGTTTTCAGATTCCTGCCCATCAGATGCAGGGAGACGTCGATATCCTCATGCATCACATCGGCTTTATCCCGGCAGACTTCGTTTGCGATCTGCTGCCAGGCGGTTGCGCGCAACGCCATATTCGAGCCGAACAGCAACGGCTGGCCGCCGTCGGCGCGGTAGATGCGCTTGCGCAGGGAATTGTCGCCGCGAAGCCCGAAGTGACGGGAAGGCATGTCATAGTACATCACAGGGCCAGTGGCACCCATTGCATCGGCGTCTTCGGTGAAAATACCGCTGACCACCTCGACCCAGTCCGGACGAATCATGCAGTCGGCGTCGAAACGGCCCAACACATCACCGGTGGCATGGTTGAACCCGTAATTGCGGGTGGGAATCAGTCCCTGCTCATCGTTCTGATGCAGCAGTTTGACAGGAGCATCCGGATGCTCGGCGATGAACTGCTCAACGATCGCACAGGTGTCGTCGGTCGAGCGATTGTCCACCACCAGCACTTCATAGGGCATGACGGTCTGCCGCGTGGCGTTCAGCAGACAGTCTCGGATACGTTCGGCTTCGTTCCACGCGGGGATGATGATCGAAACGGTAAGCATGACTCCAGAATAGAAAAGCGGGTGTACGCCACCGGGAAGAACGGCCGGACATCTCGGTCCCCGCTACAATGGGGAGCCATGAGCGAAAGCGCACGCAATGACACGACACCGGATACCGGTGCCCAGGCCTCAGGCCGTAAAGGCCCGGGTGCCCCGTCCGATACCGAAAACCGCATAGATCTCGGGTCGCTGTTCCCCGCGAAAGGCGATCCTCGCAGACCTCCCGAATGGTTCGGACGCGCCCTGCTGTATGTGGCGATGGCCATTGTGATATTCAGCTTCTGCTGGCGCTCGTGGGGCAGCATCTCGTATCTGGTGCTCGACATCATCATCTCGCTGTTCCTGGCGCTCGCCATCGAACCGCTGGTGATCGCGATGGTGAGCCATGGATGGAAACGTGGCGCGGCAACGGCGATCGGTCTGGTGGGCGTGGCCGTGATCATCGGCGTGTTGCTGACGCTGTTCGGCAGCATGTTCGTTTCCCAGGTCGTCGCCATGGTGAGCGGACTGCCCGCCATGTACGAACAGATCCGCGAGTTCCTCGGACAATACAGCACATTCAATCTTCCGGAGATCAACAGCCTTGGTTCCGAGATCATCAACAACATCCAGACTTCCTGGGTCACCGACTTCGCCGGTACCGCGATGAATACGGTGGGTGGTCTGCTGAGCTTCCTGCTCAACCTGATGACCGTGGTCATGACCACGTATTACATTTCCGCCGCCGGACCGAAGCTGCGCCGCTCGTTCTGCCGTTGGCTCGCCCCCGATACGCAGCGCCGTTTCCTGCTGGTATGGACCGTGGCGCAGGATCAGATCTCGTCCTTCCTGTTCTCCCGTTCGATTCTTGCGCTGATCAACGCGGCCTGCACCGCCATCTTCCTTGAAGTGCTGCAAGTGCCCTACTGGCTGCCGCTGGCGTTGTTCTGCGGCGTCGTCTCCCAGTTCATCCCCACCGTCGGCACCTACATCGGCGGCGCGCTGCCGGTGCTGTTCGCCTGGGGCAACCGTGGATGGACCTATGCGCTCGCCGTGTTGGTGTTCATCATCATCTACCAGCAGATCGAGAACCTCATCCTTTCGCCGAAGATCTCCCAACGCACGATGGACATCAACGCCGCGGTCGCCTTCCTGGCCGTGCTTGCGTTCGGTTCCCTGTTCGGCGCACTGGGCGCATTCCTCGCCCTGCCGGTCACCGCTTCTATCCAGGTGATCTTCCGCGCCTACACCAGACGGTATGAGCTGATCGACTCGCCGCTGATGTATGACCCGGTACCTGAGAAGAAGTCGAAGATCGTGGAGGCGTCCGAGGCGTTCGGCGAGCATGTGCTGCACCCTATCGGCGAGCATGTGCCGCGCGCCGCCAAGGGCTCCACCAAGAGGGTGCCTATGGACGACGAGCTGCGCAAGCTCCAGCAGGAGCTGTATGCCCTTGAGACGGATGGTCCGCTGCCGAAGGACGATGACGAGGATGAATCGGCCACTGTGGCGATTCCGAAGCGTGTTCTGGACGGCGAGCACAAGAAGCAGACGCTGCATGGCGCCGAGGAGCACGACACCGACGCCCCCGCCGCACCATCCGACAATCCGAGAACGGGGTGGCGCTGATGACGCTGCTTTCCGTGCTTGACGTGCTGTTGTTCATCATCGGTGGTGCCGGCATGGTGTATCAGGGCGTGTGCATCGTCATGTCGCTGTTCGCCAAACCGGTGCGCTTCCCGGATGCGCCGATGACCAACCGATATGCCGTGCTGATCTCCGCCAGGAACGAGGAGAACGTCATCGGCAATCTCATCGATTCGATTCGCGCGCAGACCTATCCCGCGGATCTCATCGATATCTGGCTGGTGGCCGACAACTGCACCGACAGGACCGCCGACGTGGTGCGCGCACGCGGATGCCACGTGCTCGAACGGCATAATATGCAGCAGATAGGCAAGGGATACGCGCTGACGTATCTGCTCGGGCACATGCTCGAAACCGGGGTGTCCGACGATTACGACGCCTATTTCGTCTTCGATGCGGACAACAGGCTCGACAAGCACTACTTCGAAGAGATGAACAAGGGCTTCAACGCCGGTTTCAAGATCCTGACCAGTTACCGCAACTCGGTGAACCTCGCCGACAACTGGGTCTCCTCCGGTTCGGCGCTCTGGTTCATCCGCGAATCGAGGTTCCTGTCCAATTCCCGCATGATCCTGGGGTCCTCCTGCCATGTGGGCGGCACTGGTTTCATGTTCTCCCGCGATGTCATGAAGCGGAACAAAGGCTGGAAATTCCATCTGCTCACCGAAGACCTCGAATTCACGATGGATTCGATTCTGCACGGCGACCGCATCGGTTACTGCGGCAATGCGATCCTGTACGATGAGCAGCCGGTCACGTTCGCGCAAAGCTGGCGTCAGCGCCTGCGCTGGAGCAAGGGATTCCTTCAGGTCTTTCGCTATTACGGGCCCGCCCTGCTCAAACGCGCGGTTCGTGAGCGTGATTTCTCCTGCATCGACTTCACGCTGATGCTGTGCCCGTTCACTGTGCTCGGTGTGATTCGCATATTGATGGGCGCGTTGTTCGCGGCCTTCGGCTTTGTCTCCTGGGCCAGCCAATTGCAGTCTCTGATCGGCTGGTCAAGCGGCATCGTGACTTCGGTGCTCGGTCTGATGGCGTTGGCCGCGCTGACCATCATCGTGGAACGTGACCAGATCGGCGCCTCCAACAAGGAGCTGCTGGCATATGTGCTGAGCTTCCCGATCTACATGCTCAGCTACGTGCCCATCTCCTTCCAGGCCATCTTCGCCAAGGCGCAGTGGAAGCCCATCACCCATAAGGGCTGAATCCCGAAGTCCGGGAGGTTCGCTGTCATGCGATCCACGGAACGACACATCGGAGGACATCAATGAGCAGAACAGGCGTGGACGGAGACGGGTCGCATGGCCGCGGCTGTATGGGCCGTCGCATCACCGTGACGATCTCGTCCATCGTCACTGTCGTCTTGTTCACCGCATACTGCATCGCGGACGTCGAGGACATGGTTCCGGGCATACTCACGTCGAAGCCTGTCTCCGCAGTAACCTTCCCGCAGACGGTCGCTGCCAGGACGGGCGACGGTCTGGTCGCCTCGGCCGATCTCGGCAGGTCCATCGACAGTGCACAGGCGCAGCGATTGGTCACTGACCTGCTTTCGGCCGATGGCGTGGGACATGATGTCTCGGTGATCATCCAAGACGCGCAAGGCCATACCGCAGCCGAGCATGCGGCGTCCACTCCCCGGGAACCGGCATCCACATTGAAGACGCTCACCG
This sequence comes from Bifidobacterium sp. UTBIF-68, assembly GCF_006408855.1. Lineage (NCBI taxonomy): Bacteria > Bacillati > Actinomycetota > Actinomycetes > Bifidobacteriales > Bifidobacteriaceae > Bifidobacterium > Bifidobacterium sp. UTBIF-68. The sequence goes on from NZ_JFAN01000003.1 coordinate 56,941, forward strand.
CCTTGGCCGCATCATCCACGTTGGACATGGCCTCGACGCTCGACACCCAGACATACATATCCGAAGACTCCGGCGATACGGTGGTCACGCTCAAAGGCAACGGTGACATGCTGCTTTCCGCAGGACAATCAGACCCCGACCACATCAACGGACGCGCAGGCCTGGCCACATTGGCCCAGGCGACCGCCGCAGCGCTCGCCCAACGGGGCATAGGAAGCGTGAGCCTGCATTACGATGACACGCTGTTCGGCGACAGCCGCATACCGCAGGGATTGGCTTCAGGTGATTCGGTGCAGACCGATTACACCATGTATTACACGCCGGTCTCTTCGATGGCCATCGACGGCGGCCGCCAATACGGCGACGGCTTCCCCGCGCCTGCGGACCCCGATGATTCGACGGGATATCCAGAGCTCTCGCAGCATACCGTACAGGATACGGTCACACGGTTCGCCAGGCTGCTTGCGGACAATGGCATCACGGTAACCGGCGACCCCTCCGCCTCCGCGGCTCCGGAAGGCGCGAGCCCTATCGCCTCGGTCAGTTCGGCGACCCTTGGCGAGATCCTGGCCTATACGCTGCAGCATTCCGATAACACGCTCGCCGAGGAGTTCGGACGACTGACAGCGCTCGCCGCAGGTGCCGGGAACGGTCCGGAAGTTGGCGTTCAGGCGGTGCGTTCGGCGCTGGAAAAGCTCGGCATCGATACCGCAGGACTGGCCATGGCCGATTGCTCGGGACTCTCGGATGGTTCCCGACTCACTGTGCACACGTTGGTAGCCGTCCAGCAGCGCAATCTGCATGAAGGTGTGGGAGCTGCCGCCGCCGAAGGCCTGTCGGTCGTCGGCCTGACCGGCACGGCCGCCTACCGATATACCGACGAGAAGGTGGCCGGTCTGATCCGAGTCAAAACCGGAAGCCTCGCCCATGTGACCTCCATGGCGGGCAATGTCTCGCGCCTCGACGGGGGAGTGTTGGCATTCGCCGTGGTGGTCAACAACCCGGATGATTATGAGGCCGCGCGCAATGCCATCGACGTGTTCGTCACCGGACTGGCAAGGCTGTAACGCAGAATCGGATAAGGATTCATATGGTGTATTCGGCACGACTGCGCACCGCCGTGGGCGGGGTGCGTCTGGCGCTCGCGCAGGCGGGGATTGAACGTCAATCGCCGGAATTCCTGCGCCATGGCGAGCATGAGCCTGCGGCTGATGCGCCGCTGGTGTTGGTCGCATGCTCCGGTGGACGCGATTCGATGGCGCTGGCTGCGGTAAGCCATATCGTATGTGCCTCGCTGGGATTGCGCTGCGGGGCGGTCATCATCGATCATCAGTTGCAAGACGGTTCGGATACAGTCGCCGACCAGACCGCGCGACGGTGCCACAACCTCGGTCTGGAACCGGTTCTGGTTCGCGCGGTCGAGGTCCATGACCAGGGCGAGGGACTGGAGTCCGCCGCTCGCACCGCACGCTATCAGGCACTGTGCGATACCGCGCACGAATGGGGCGCGGCCTGCGTGCTGCTGGCCCATACGATGGATGACCAGGCCGAAACCGTGCTAATCGGATTGCTGCGTGGCCATGGCATCGACATGGTGGCCGGCATGCCGCCAGCCACCATGCGTCAGGACGTCCGGTTCCTGCGGCCTCTGCTGGATGTCACACGAGCTGATACCACCGGCATCTGCGAGGATCTGTCGCTCGACTATTGGGACGATCCCACCAATGGAGAGCAGATGGATGGCCTGTTGCCGAGCGGCTATCCGTTGCGTTCGCGCATCCGCCATGACCTGATGCCGGTGCTGCGGCAGCTCGCCGGAGTGGACGTGGCACGCCACCTGTCCGCCAACGCGCGCCTGATTCGGTATGACAAGGAGTATCTCGACCGGCAGTCGGCTGCGGTCGAGGCGCAGGCGGTGCGCGTCACCCTCGATTCCTACGCTTCCCGTGATGCCACTGCACCCGATGCCGTTGCCTTTGACCCGCGGGCGCAGCAGGGGGCTGGTGCCACGGTGACCATCGATGCCAGGCTGTTGGCGGAAGAACCGCCTTCGATTCGTCTGCGCGTGATGGCACACGCGCTGAGCGAGGCGCGGATCGCTGCCAGCGCCGCGCACATCGAGGCCATCGATCGCCTGATCGTCGATTGGCATGGACAGAAAGCTGTATGTCTTCCCAGTGGATATTCAGCGAACCGCAAGAAACACGTCATTCGCGTGTGCCAAGATAGAGCGCATGCGAATCGCTGATGTTAAGGAAGAGATTGACCACGAGCTGGTCAGCAGAGCGCAGATCGACGCCAAGATTCATGAGATGGCCGCACAGGTGAGCCAGGACTACCGCGACAAGAACCCTTTGGTGGTCGCGGTGTTGAAGGGGGCCGTCAATACGCTGGTGGAGTTCACCGAAGCGTTGAGCATCCCGGTGCAGATCGACTTCATGAGCCTGTCCAGTTATGGTTCCGGTACGGAATCCACCGGCACGGTGACGGTTCGGCAGGATCTGTCCGCTGATGTTCGCGGACGGCACATCCTTATCGTGGAGGATATTATCGATTCCGGACGTACACTCGCGTGGTTGGTCGATGAGCTCAAGCGTCGTGGTGCCGCATCGGTGGAGGTGTTCGCACTGCTGAACAAGCCATCCCGCCGCGAGGTGGATGTGGAAGTGAAGTACCCGGGTTACGAAATCCCGGATGAGTTTGTTGTGGGCTTCGGCCTCGATTACGACGAACGTTACCGCAATCTCGAATCGATTGCGGTGCTGAAGCCGTCCGTGTACCAAGGAGAACAAGCATGACTTTCCCCCAGGGGCCTGGTCAGGGCAACGGGAACAACCCCAATAACAACCGCAATAACGGCAATCCGTTCACCAACCCGTTCAACCGGGGCAACGGCAATGACAGTCGCGGCAAGAACGGCAACGGCAACGAGAACCGGCCGGTCTGGCAGTCGCCGTGGCTGTGGGGTGCCGTGCTCGTGGTCATGGCCGTGCTGATGTTCCAGATGTTCACCACCGGCGCCACCAAGACCATCGACACCAAGGATGGCTTCGCGCTGATCAAGCAGGGCAAAGCCACCTACGCCGAAATCACCGATAACAAGCAAGTGGTGCGCCTGGAGCTGAAGGACGACTTCTCCAAGAAGAACCCGGACACCGGCAAGGTCACCAACTACGGCAAGGACGTGCAGTTCTACTACACCTTCGCCCAAGGTGCGCAGGTGGCCAAGGCCGTGGAGGACGGCGACCTCGAGAAGGGCTGGACCTCCAACATCGAGCAGACCAGCATGCTCAGCTATCTGGTGACCTCCATCCTGCCGTTCATCATCTTCTTCGCGTTGTTCTGGTGGCTGATGAGCCGCATGGGCGGTGCCGGCGGCATGCTCGGCATGGGTGGCAAGAAGAACAACGGCAAGCTGCTCGAAGGCCAGACGCCCACCACGAAGTTCTCCGACGTGGCCGGTGAGGATGAGGCGCTCGCCGAAGTCGAGGAGATCAAGGACTTCCTGAAGGATCCCTCCAAGTACAAGGCATTGGGTGCGCGCATCCCGCGCGGTGTGCTGCTGTACGGCCCTCCCGGAACCGGTAAGACACTGCTCGCGCGCGCCATCGCCGGCGAGGCCGGTGTGCCGTTCTACTCCATGGCGGGTTCCGACTTCGTCGAGATGTTCGTCGGTCTGGGTGCATCCCGCGTGCGTGACCTGTTCGATGAGGCCAAGAAGAACGCCCCCGCCATCATCTTCATCGATGAGATCGACGCCGTGGGCCGCAAGCGTGGCTCCGGCATGGGCGGCGGGCATGACGAGCGCGAACAGACCTTGAACCAGCTGCTGGTGGAGATGGATGGTTTCGACAACGACACCAACCTTATTATCATCGCCGCCACCAACCGTCCCGATGTGCTTGACCCGGCTCTGCTGCGTCCTGGCCGATTCGACCGTCAGGTGGGCGTGGCCGCTCCCGATCTGGAAGGCCGTGAGGCGATCCTCAAGGTTCATGCCAAGGGCAAGCCGTTCGTGCCGGACGTGGATCTGCATATGGTGGCCGTGCGCACGCCCGGCTTCACCGGTGCCGATCTGGCCAACGTGCTCAACGAGGCTGCGCTGCTGTGCGCCCGGGCCGGTGCCCAGCTCATTGACAACCGAGCCATCGATGAGGCCATCGACCGCGTGCAGGCCGGTCCGCGTCGCAAGTCCAAGGGCATGGCCCTTGAGGAGTTGCGCAACACCGCATACCATGAGGGCGGTCATGCGCTGGTCGCCGCCGCGCTGCGCAACACCGACCCGGTGACCAAGGTGACCATTCTCCCGCGCGGCCGTGCACTCGGATACACCGCCGTGATGCCGACATCCGACCGTTATTCGCAGTCGCGCAACCAGCTGCTTGACCAGATGGCGTACGCGATGGGCGGTCGTACCGCTGAGGAGATCGTCTTCCATGATCCCACCACCGGTGCCTCCAACGACATCGAGAAAGCCACGAAGATCGCCCGCACGATGGTGGTCGAATACGGCTTCTCCGATAAGCTTGGCGCCATCAAGTGGGCCGATGATGACGACCAGACCACGGTGATGGATGGTCTGTCGCCGCGCAAGTACTCCGATCGCACCGCCGAGGTGATTGACGACGAGGTGCTGAAGCTGGTGGAGACCGCGCACACCGAGGCGTGGAACATCATCAACGACAACCGTGACATCCTCGATGAGCTGGTTCGCCAGCTTCTGGTCAAGGAGACGCTCAACGAGAAGGAGTTGGCTCAGATCTTCGCCCCGATCAAGAAGGCTCCGGAACGTCAGGTGTGGCTGTCCAACGATCGCCGCCCGGATTCCGACAAGCCTCCGGTGGAGATTCCGGAAAGCCTGAAGCGTTCGGTCGGCATGAAGCCCGAAGAGCAGTGAGCCTTGGCCTGCTGACTTGACGTATTCCATGAAAAGCCCGCAGTCTTATCTGTCTTGCACGATAGGCTGTGGGCTTGTTCATTGGCGTTGTCCATTACGATGAATGGGATGGAGAGGAAATGACCGAGGAATCGACAGGTGCCGATCGCGTCGCCCAGTATGACGAGGAAGGTGTGCGCGAGGCTGTCCGCCTGTTCCTGAAATCCATTGGCGAGGATCCCGACCGTGAAGGTCTTCGCGAAACGCCGGATCGTATAGCCCGTGCCGGACGCGAACTGTTCTCCGGCTTGGGCGCCTCGCCGGCCGATGTGCTGGAAAAGCATTTCGACGTGGACACCGACGAACTGGTGCTGGTCAAAGACATCGAACTGTATTCCGTATGCGAGCATCATCTGCTGCCATTCCACGGTGTTGCCCACGTGGGCTACATTCCAGCCAAAGACGGCGTCATGGGACTCAGCAAACTGGCGCGTCTGGTCGAGGTGTACGCCCGTCGTCCACAGGTGCAGGAGCGTCTTACGCAACAGATCGCAGACGCCTTGGTGGAGTATGCCGGTGCGCGTGGCGTGATCGTGGTCACCGAATGCGAGCATCTGTGCATGTCTATGCGCGGCATCAAGAAATCCTCCGCGCGCACGGTGACTTCCGCGGTGCGCGGATTGCTGCGCAATCCCGCCACCCGTGCGGAAGCCATGAGCCTCATCTTGGATAAATAACCGGAGGCATAATTGGATAAATAAGTCTTGTATATGATTGGTTCGTCACATAGAGGGGGACATATGACTGATCTGCAGGCATTGCATGACGCGCCATCCACCATGGTGATGGGCGTGCTCAATATCACCGAGGATTCTTTCTCGGACGGAGGCCTCTGGCTCGACCCCGACAAAGCCGCCCAGCACGGCCGCGACATGATGGCGGCCGGTGCCGACATCATCGACATCGGGGCCGAATCCACCCGTCCAGGAGCCAAACGAGTCAGCGAAGAGGATGAGCATCGTCGTATCACCGGTGCAGTCAGCGCATTGATTCCCGCCGGTGCCGTACTGTCCATCGACACCACGCGCGCATCGGTGGCGGCTGCGGCGCTGGAAGGCGGGGCGCAGATCATCAATGATGTCTCAGGCGGCACATTGGATGCCGAACTGCCGCATGTGGTGGCCGACCATGACTGCCTCTACATCGTGCAGCACTGGCGTGGTTGGCTCGCCGGTTCCAAAGGCGCCAATCCCGATCAGGACACGTCCGTGTACGAGCACGGTGTGCTCATCGACGTGCATGACGAGCTGATGCGTCAGGTCGATGCCGTGCTGGATGCCGGAGTCAAGACTGAACGCATCATCATCGATCCGGGTCTGGGATTCTCCAAGCCGGGCATCGAACATAACCTGCCGCTACTGACCGGATTGAAACTGTTCCGCGCTGCGGGATATCCGGTGCTTATCGGCCAGTCACGCAAGCGTTTCATTTCCGCCATGCTCGCCGATGCCGGCATCAGCGAGCCCTCCATGGAACAGCGTGACGATGTAACCGCCGCCCTTTCGGCATTGAGCGCGGAACATGGTGCATGGGCCGTGCGCGTCCATGACGTGGCGAAAAGCCGTGCCGCCGTCATAGCGGGCAATACCTGGCGCCAATACCTATAAGCTGTAAGCCCTTCCGACTCCTCTGAAGAGTGACGTACACGCTCTCGGCTCCCTCTCTGAGCGGGTTGCCATGTGCGAGGTTCATCCTTCTTCTGGCACCCCTCTCCGAGGGGCTGTTAGCCAGGTTCGTTCCTCCTCTGGTTCCTCTTTCCGAGAGGCAGTCATCAACGTTCGTTCCTCTTCTGGCTCCCCTCTCTGAGGGGAGCTGTCAGCAACGCTGACTGAGGGGAGTCATCACATCACAACGAAAGACCTCCAATGGACACCATCACCCTTACCGGCGTACACGCCAATGGCACCCACGGCGTGCTCCCCTTCGAGCACGAACGCCCACAGACCTTCATCGTGGACGCCACCTTGCACCTCGATCTCGCGGCGGCCGGCGCATCCGATGATCTGCAGGACACCATCGATTATGGACGTGTCGCCAAAGACATTGTCGCAATCATCGAAGGCGAGCATGTGGATCTTATCGAACGTCTGGCGCAGCGCATCGCCGACCGTGTGCTCGCCGACGCTCCGGCAGTAAAGGTCATCGACATCACCGTGCACAAGCCGCACGCGCCCATTGTCGTGGCATTCCAGGATGTATCGGTATCCATCACACGTGTGCGGGACGAGCATGGCCGTGCCGTGCCGGTGTCGGCGACCGAGTCCGCTCAGAGTGGACCGCGATCCGACGCCGGGTCCAAGCCGAGTGCTGATGCGGGCACATCATCCCCGGTCAGCAGCCGCGGCGCAGCCATCCATCATGCCGTAGTGGCATTGGGTGGCAACCTCGGCAATGTGGAATCCACGCTGCGCGCCGCCGTGCGCGAGATCGACGGACTTGCCGGCACACAGGTGACCGGTATTTCGCCGTTGTATCGCACCGCCGCATGGGGCATGGCGGACGGCGCCCCGGACTTTCTCAACGCGGTCGTGGAATTGGAGACCACAATGGGCGCACATGACCTGCTGGATGAGTTGCAGGACATCGAGCGTGCACATGGACGCAATCGCGAACAGCATTGGGATTCACGCCCTCTGGATCTCGACATCATCGATTTCGACGGCGTGTGCAACGCCGATCCCGATCTGTCGCTGCCCCATCCACGCGCATGGCAGCGCGCCTTCGTGTTGGCGCCTTGGGTGTCGCTGAACCCATCTGCGCGCCTTGCCGGCGCACATGAAGGGCTGGTCCGTGATCTTCTGGCTGCGGCTCCTGACCGGGATGCCGTACGTCTCGCGTCGGAGGATTGGATGCTGGGCGGTCATGCCGCCGACGTTGAGGCTGGCGATGATGCGATGCGCCCGCACGATTCTTCGCCGGCCAAGACGGCGGCAAAGCCCTCGCTGGCTTCGGCGGAACCCGCACCTGTCTCCCGTAAGGCGGTCATTTCGTTGGATTCCACGTCACAGGATGCCGAACACCTGTTCCGTGAGGCGATTGTGTCCATCGACAGCATCCCCGGCAACCAGGTGCAGGGCATCTCCCCGCTGTATCACGTGTCGCATTTCGATGGGCCGGATGCGCTGAGCGCGGTCATCCAAGTGGAGACCAAGCTGCCCGCCGCCGACCTGATCACGGCGCTGGGCAGCGTCGAAGCCCTGCACGAGGGGAGCGTCGATCTGGATCTGATTGATATGGAGGGTGTCGCCTCGGATGATCCAGACTGCTGTGTGCCCTGGCCCTCCGCCAGAACCCATGCCTCGGTGCTGGCACCGTGGATGGACATGGATCCCGAAGCCACATTGGGCACCGAACCGGTATCGTTCCTGCTGGCCATGGCACCGGATGCCGGACAGGTGGGCATGCTGTCCGACCATTGGATCATGGCGGCCGAGTAGTGGCTGCCGTTATGCTGCTTAGGCGACCCTCGGCACTGTATCGCCTATTCGTCAGCCTGCGGCTGCGGCACCTCGCCGGGGGGCCGTAGGCTCTGCGAAACAGAGCTGCAAGGTGCGGGGATTGCGGCTGGATGCGTGGCGGTACTGCGGTTGATGGCAATATATGAATGATTGTGGTACTTGAGCTAAGGAGGTGGCGCGTGAAGGTACGCCGAACGCCATGGTGGCAGTATGTGATTGGTGCCGTTCTGGGGCTGCTCGCCGGGATGGGACTGGCCTTATATGGCGAACAATCGGGTCTTTCCCTGATTGGCACGCCTTGGGTGGTGGCCGGATTGCTGGCCGTGTTGGGATTGGTCGTGCTGGTTCTGGCGCTTCAGGTGCACAAATACGCGAACACCGATCCCAAGAAGCGCCCGCACAGTTTCATCAACCCCACCGTCGCGGTGAATACCCTGGTGCTGGCCAAGGCGCTCGGCCTCGCCGGCGCCGCTCTCGCCGGATGGTATGTGGGACAGATCTTGATGAGCGTCAGTCACATCGAAGCGCCGTTCTACCATGACGCTATCATCCAGTGCGCGGTGACGGCGGTGGTCTGCGTCGCCGACATGATCATCGGCATCATAGGCGAGTGGCTATGCCAATTGCCGCCGAATGAGGGGCCTGAGAATCCCAAACTCGCCGAGGCGAAACGTCGTCAAGAGGTGGCCAAGGCGTATCGGGAGCAGTAGCCGTTCCCGATACGCCCCCGGCTTCGGCTGTGTTGCACTGCTGCTTATTGCCGCGGTACGCGGACCATGGCCTCCTGTGCGATTACGGCGACCAGATCTCCGCTTTGCGAATACACCTTGGCGTTGCCGAGACCGCGCCCGTGTGCCGCGATGGGCGTATCCTGCACATACAAATGCCACTCATTGATGTCGAGATCGCGATACCACCACATCGAATGATCGATAGAGGCATAGGAAATGCCCGGCGTGGAGATCGACAGACCGGCGCGACGCAGCACCGGTTCCATCATGAGCTGGTCGCAGCCGATGGCCAGCAGCGCGCGATGCATCACCTGCGGCACATCGACATGCCCATCGACTTTCATCCACACCATCTGCTTGCCGGAATCATGCGCGGCGGATTTCTTGTCGGCCTGAAGCATCACCGTGGGAGTGATGTGACGGATGTCGAATGGTGATTTTTCCGCATAATAGCTGGCGAATGGGGACTTTTCGGCAAATGGCTGCATCAGCTCCTTGGCTGAGGTCAGCGATTCCGGATCAGGCAGATCATCCGGCATCGGATCGGAGAATTCCACACCCTGCTGACCGGTTTCCTGGAAGGATGCTATGGCGGTGAGAATCGACCCTTCCGCCTGCGTGACATTGACGCGGCGGGCGGAGAAGGAGCGACCGTCGCGCAGGTTCTCCACATCGAACAGCAGATCCTGCCGGATGTCTCCTGCGGTGATGAAATAACCATGAATCGAGTTCGGCAGTCGGGAGGCCGAGACGGTTTTGGATGCGGCGATGACCGACTGGGCGATGACTTGGCCGCCATAGACTCGGCCGGTGGGGAAGTACATGCTTTCGCCGTTGATGTACGTGTGGTTGCGGTAGGCGGAAGGCTCTCCAAGTCTCAGCACCTTCACCAAATGATTCAATGGGGTAACGGTGTTTGTCTGAGCCATGGGCGCCTCGATTCATACGACGATTGTTCGATACTGGTAGGCAGTCTACCGATTGAGAGTTAAGAGAGTGTGCAGGGGAATGTAAAAAGCCTATGAGGAAAGTAAACGTTCGATGAGGTATGGTCATGTTTCATGATGCGGTTCTGAGAGTGGACATGTCTCACGTCGGTGCCAATCACTCTGGCCCCCTCTGATGAGGGGGCTGTCAGCGAAGCTGACTGGGGGGAGAGACAAAACCAAGTTGACTATCCCTCAGTTGGTTTTGCGGAAACAATACAAAAGCCGCCACCGCAAAGCGATGACGGCTTGGATGTGCCAACCAAACGATGAATCAGCCGCGCACGAGCTTCTTGTGCAGGCGGTGCGGGCGGGCCGCGTCCTCGCCGAGGCGAGCCACGCGGTTCTCCTGGTAGGCCTGGAAGTTGCCCTCGAACCAGTACCACTTGGCCGGGTTCTCGTCATCGCCCTCCCACGCGAGGATGTGCGTGGCGACACGGTCGAGGAACCAACGGTCGTGGGAAATCACCACGGCGCAGCCCGGGAAGCCGAGCAGAGCGTTTTCGAGGCTTTCCAGCGTCTCGACGTCCAGATCGTTGGTGGGCTCGTCGAGGAGCAGCAGGTTGCCGCCCTGCTTCAGGGTCAGGGCGAGGTTCAGACGGTTGCGCTCGCCACCGGAGAGCACGCCGGTGAGCTTCTGCTGGTCGGAGCCCTTGAAGCCGAAGCTCGCCACATAGGCGCGGGTCGGCACTTCGACGCCGGCCACCTCGATGAAGTCAAGACCGCCGGAGACCGCCTCCCACAGGTTCTTGTTCGGGTCGAGGCCTTCACGGTTCTGATCGACGTAGCTGATCTTGACGGTGTCGCCGATCTTCAGCTCGCCGCTGGTGAGCGGCTCGAGGCCGACGATGGTCTTGAACAGCGTGGACTTGCCCACGCCGTTCGGGCCGATCACGCCGACGATGCCGTTGCGCGGCAGCGTAAAGCTGAGGTCGTCGATGAGCACGCGCTCGCCGAACGCCTTGTGGATGTGCTTGGCCTCGAGCACCAGCGAGCCCAGACGCGGGCCTGCCGGAATCTGGATCTCGGAGAAGTCCAGCTTCTTGTTGTTGCGTGCCTCCTGCTCCATCTGGTCGTAACGCTCAAGACGGGCCTTGTTCTTGGCCTGACGGGCCTTGGGGGAGGAGCGCACCCAGTCGAGCTCGTCCTTGAGGCGCTTGGCGAGCTTGGCGTCCTTGGCGCCCTGGATCTCCATACGCTTGGCCTTGGTCTCCAGATACGTGGAGTAGTTGCCCTTGTACGGGTACAGGTGGCCGCGGTCGACCTCGCAGATCCATTCGGCAACGTTGTCCATGAAGTAACGGTCGTGGGTGACGGCGATGACGGCACCCTTGTACTGGTGCAGGAACTGCTCCAGCCACAGAATGGACTCGGCGTCCAGGTGGTTGGTGGGCTCGTCGAGCAGCAGCAGGTCCGGGGCTTCGAGCAGCAGCTTGCACAAGGCCACGCGACGGCGCTCGCCACCGGAGCACACGTTGACCGGGGTGTCCGGGTCGGGGCACTGCAGGGCGTCCATCGCCTGCTCGAGCTGGGAGTCGAGATCCCAGCCATTGGCGGCGTCGATCTCGGTCTGGAGCTTGCCCATCTCGTCCATCAGGGCGTCGAAATCGGCGTCCGGATTGGCCATCTCCTCGCCGATCTCGTTGAAGCGGGCCACCTTCTCCGCGATCGGGCCGAACGCCATCTTGATGTTCTCGCCCACGGTCTTGGTGTCATCCAGCGGCGGCTCCTGCTGCAGAATGCCAACCGTGAAGCCCGGGGTGAGGGTGGCCTCGCCGTTGGAGACATGCTCGATGCCGGCCATGATCTTCAGGAGCGTGGACTTACCCATGCCGTTGGGGCCCACCACGCCGATCTTGGCACCGGGCAGGAAGCTCAGGGTCACGTCGTCGAGGATCACACGATCGCCGAAGGCCTTGCGCGCCTTGATCATTTGGAACACGAATTCTGCCATGGATGCAGTTACTCCTTACAAAGTTTGGAATTCCGCCGTTTCTTTGGTTCGTGCATGGTGCCAGTTGCCGCTCGTCGTGCTCATTGCCGTCGCGTTGCCGGAGTACGCCGCCCGATGCGAAACATGTCCGCATAGCGGTCGAATCCATGCCAAACCACCGCCCACCATGGTAACGGAAGGGCTGGAATGGCGCGGCTGGCAGTGGGTTGCGTGTGACATCTTGTGTGTGGTCAGGGTCATCGAACGAGACGCCGTAGGGCTTCAGGCGGCGGTGTCGTCGGCGTGCCTGCGGGGGAGATGACTGCCACGGCTGCGGCATCATTCTGAGCGACAAGGATTGCTCCAGCGAGAGGTCGCCTCAGGGGATCATCCGCTCATGCAACGGGAGATTCCCCTTGCAGCAGCAGATTGCGGATGGGGCATACATTGATGCCGTGGTCGATGTACGGGCTGTCGATTCGCATGGCAACCGTGCGGTTCGTTTCCGGAACGTTCAGCAATGTGCCGACCGATCGTAGATGCCTCGCGAACCTGTCATGGTACATGCGCCCGGATTTGATCTCGATGAGTTCCGGCTTGGTTTGGGAATGCGTGCAGTCGATGAGATCTACCTCGATTTTGCTGTCGTCGCGGTAGAAGTATAATTCGGGGGTTTTCAACGCGTTGTAGTATCTCTTGACGGTTTCTGATATTACGAGGTTCTCGATAATTTCCCCCAAGAGCGGATGTTCCTGAAGGTCCTGTACGGTTTCGATGCGCAGCAGGTAACAGAGCAGGCCGGTGTCGTGGAAGTACAGCTTCGGCGTTTTGGTCAGCCGTTTGTTCAGATTGCCGAAGTATGGCGGCAAGCTGAACGTGATGTAGCTTGATTCGAGGATCGACATCCATGATTTGACGGTGCGGTAGGTGGCGCCGAGCTCATTGGCGAGGGAGGTGGCTTTGATCAGCCCTCCGACGTGCTGGGCGCAGAGGCGGAGAAACGTGCGGAACGTGGTGATATTGCGTACGTCGAGATAGTCGGTGACGTCGCGTTCGATATAGCTGTTGATATAGCTTTCGAAGAAGATGCTGCGCGGTATGTGCGCGGCATGCAGATGAGGGTAGCCGCCGTCGAGGATGAACTCCTCGATTGTGAGCTCGGGGTGCGCCGTGAGCGCTTCCGCATACGAAAGCGGCAGCAGTTTCAGCACGCCGACCCTGCCGGCCAGCGATTGCTTGATTTGCTTGAGCAGCAGGAAGTTTTGCGAGCCTGACAGGATGAATTGGCCGGGTCGTTTCGTCTCGTCGGAAACCACCTGCAGCACAGAGAATAGGTCCGGTGCGTATTGCGCCTCGTCGATGATCAGATGTGTGGAACGATTCCTGACGAAGCTGATCGGGTCGACGTTTGCCTGGTTGCGCAGTTCGAGATCCTCCAGATTGAGATATGAATAATCCGCGAAAGCGTTTTCGACGAGCGTTGACTTCCCGCTTTGACGTGGGCCGGTGACGGAGACGATCGGAAACCAAGTGGCGGAGCGCCGCGCCTGTTCGGTGAGCAGTCTTGGGATCATGGGCGGCTCCTTATCTACAACCTGCAGCCAGAACTGTGTTTTTTACCACAACATTGCTCTACATAATACCATAATATTGCTGTAGTGATTGCCATAGCATTGCTGTAGTCGATGCCAAAAGTCTGCTTTAGTGTTTGCTGCATCTCTGCGGAGCGGCCGATAGGACGGCTTATGGCGCGGTTTGACGAAGTGCGCGCTCGCGCAGGCGGGCATCGCCGTTGTGGACGAGCTGTTCCTGCCGTTGGTGCGGTATTACGAAGCTCAGGGCAGCGATGCGATGGAGTGACGAGTAGCCGGAGTGAGAGCGGAAACGATACTGGCGAAACGGGGATGATGCATGGGGCCGATCGGACAGACGGAAACGTTGAAGCGGAGGTCGGCGGTCATTTTCGGGTCGGTTGGGGGTGTAATCGGCGCGATTCCCGCTGATGCGCGTCGGGAACCGCTACTTGACCTGGCGGCCGCGATCGCGAATGAATAGCGAGGCGACGAGGCAGGCCGCGCACACAATCGCGACGTCGCGGAACGAGGCGCGCATGCCGAGGGTGGAGGCGGCGGCCTCATCCATGCCGGATCGGACGGCGCTCGCGGCGTGCGTGTTCATGATGGTGATGAGCAGGGCGATGGCCATCGCTCCCGAGGTTTGGCGCATCGTGTTGTTCATCGCGGTGCCATGGGGAATGCGCGTGCCGGGCAATTGGTTCAGCGCGGCGGTGACCAGCGGCATCGAGCTGAACGCGGAGCCGGCCAGCAGCACCGTGAAGTACAGCGCCGGCTGCCAGACCGGCGTGTGCTCGTTCATTGTGGCGAGAAGCACTGCGGCCACGGTGAGCAGGGTGAAGCCAATCAGGGCGATCGGGCGGCCCCCGATGCGGTCGTAGAGGCGGCCGGCGACCGGATTGAGCAGACCCATCACAATGCCGCCGGGCATCATGATCAGACCTGATTCGAGCGCGTTGACGCCGAGGTCGTTCTGCAGGTACAGCGGCAGCACGTTCTCGATGCCGATGAACGAGGCGAAGCCGATCACCGACACGGTAAGACACAGCGAGAACATCGGCAATGCGAAGATGCGGAAGTCGAGCATCGGCTGGTCAAGCCTGAGCTGGCGTACGATGAGCAGCACAAGTCCCACCACGCCGACCACCAACGATACCAGCACTGTAACGCTCGCCCATCCGGCCTTGCCCGCGTCGGAGAAGCCGAACAGTACGCCGCCGAATCCGAGCGTCGACAGCACCACGGAGAGCACGTCGATATGCGGGTGCGTCGGCTCGCCCACGTTGTACACGGTGAACCATGCAGCCACGAGCACGACGCCGGCGATGGCGACCAGAATGGCGAACATCCAGCGCCAGCTGAGCCATTCGATGAGCAGGCCGGAGACGGTGGGGCCGAGAGCGGGAGCGAAGGCGATGACCATGCCGAACATGCCCATGGCCTGACCGCGTCGTTCGGGCGGGTAGACTCGGAACAGCACGGTCTGCAGCAGCGTCATGAGCACGCCGGCGCCGCACGCCTGCAGGATGCGCCCGGCCATCAGCAAGGCGAAGCTTGGCGCCAGCGCGCAGGCCAGCGAGCCGACGAAGAACATGCCCATCGCATAGCCGAACAATTGACGTGTGGTGAACGTCTCAATCAGGAACGCGGTGATCGGGATCATGATGCCGTTGGTGAGCATGAACCCGGTGGTGAGCCACTGCACGGTGCTGTTGGGCACGGCGAACTCGCGCATCAGGGTGGGCAGTGCGGAGATCATCAGCGTCTGGTTGAGCACGGCGGCGAACGAGCCGATCATCAACGTGACGATCATTGCTGTGGTGTTATTGGAATGATGCTGTACGTCGTGTTGAGCTGAAGCCATGTGTTGCTCGTCGTTCCTTGTCCTGTGCGGTTACGAAGCCAGTGAGTTCCCTGTGCTGGTGGTTGCCTCGGTGGTTGCCTTCGAGAGACGGATTCTTCGCAATGAACCTTAGGGAGGAGCTGGGACGGATGATGCGATACATACATGCTGTGGGCGGAATCCGATGCTTGTTCGTCTGTTGTTCATCTGCGGCACGGGTGTGGTTGCGGGAGCACGGGCATGATGGAGTAATGGCAGATGATTATCAACGTTCATTCGAGGAAGAATACGGGACTCACCTTTCGGCAGGGCGCAGCAGTGTGACCGGTGTGGTGACCGATGCCGAGCGTGCGGCGGTCGGCAGCATCCGTCTCAGGGCTCTGCTCTGGATCATGGTGTTCCTTATCGCGCTGGGCGCGGCCATCGCCGCCGGAACCGACCGCAGCGGCGGACCGGCGCAAGGCGAGCAGGTGACCGCCATCGTCACTAATGTGGATACTAGGAAGAACAGTGTCACTGTTTCGGCCCACGGATCCGACTACCCGTTCCGGCATCGCACGAAATCGGTCTATTCCTACCATGCGGGCGAGCAATTGCAGCTGTACATATTCAACGGCGAAGCATATGAGTCGTTGCGGGGCGTCACTAATCTCACCCCTCTTGGCAAAGCCTATCCATGGCTGGCGTGTGCGGCGTTCGCGCTCGCCGTGGTCGCCCTCACGTATCTGGTCGGATGGCGCAGGGCCGCGGCAGTTGTGAGGGATTCGGATGCCGGCGACCCCATCGCGATCGCCTATCTCAAACGTGGCCCCCAACTGGGGTCGGTGGAGTGGTGGTGGGCAACCCCACCGGTCCGGCCCAAGGCCGAACGCCGCAAGGTGATGGCCATGGGCGTCGTGTTCGCGGTGGCAGCGGCCGCGTTTCTGGTGATGGAAGCAGTGATGTGGCTGCTGGGCTCGTCAAAGACGATAAGCAGTATCCTGGTGGCCGCCCCGTTCGCGAGCGTGCCGTTCCTTGCCCTCGCCGTATGGTGCTTCCTGTTCGCCGCACATCCGACGGAACGGCTCATCCGCATGCTCGGACGGGTGAGATGGGGACTGCTCGCCATCGGCCTCATCGGCTTGCTGGTGACCGGTATGGTGGCGCAGGATTTCTACGCCGGTGGGCTGCTCGCGGCGGTATACATCACGTCACACACGTTCATCCAGGCGTTGCGGGCATTGGCCACCACCGCATTGCCGGGGCCGGTGACCATGCCGCGATACCGTGAGGAGATCGAACGGGATGTGGCCAGGCGGGCGCAGGCCGAATCCCAGGTCGCATCCGAAGGTTGGGGATTGGACATGGTCCGCGCCAAGCGGGAACGCCGCATGTTCCTGAGATACACGTTGATCTCCGTCGGGCTTATCGCATGCATTGCGCTCGCCTCATGGGCGAAACTGCAGTTGGGCTGGTGACGCCCATGGGGATGGCCGGTGCATGATTGCAGTCGTCAGAGCTGGAAGTCGCCGTTCCGGCGCCTTCAGACCAAGGCCACTGGTGCCGTGAGATGGAGATGATGCCTATCTATCGCTCCTCTTCCGGATAGATCATGCCCCACTGGGCGCGGCGGATGAGCGTCATCATGTCCATCACGTCGCGCGTGTAATCCAGATGCATGACGTTGCGGTCGCCGGCGATGGCCGCTTCCATGTCCGCAACCTCATAGGCCAGCGCCTTGGCCGTTTCGCCGGCCTCGACCACTTCGGTATGGCCGTCCTCCACGTAGGTGATGGTCGCGCGTTCGCCGCGAGGATAGTCGTAGATCTCCACGTATCCCTTGTCGAACGACAGCAGTCCGCGCTTCGGCTGCTTGGCGTGCAGCGAGAGCGTGACCGTGGCCATCTGCCCTTCACGATTGGTCAGGAGGATTCCGGCTTGCTCGTCCACGCCGGTGGGTGCGAACTTGACCTGGGAAAGAATCTGATCGGGGGTGGAGCTCATGAACCAGCGTACGAAGGACAGCGCATACACGCCGATATCCAGCATGGCTCCGCCCGCCAAATCGCGGTTGAAGAAGCGGTTCGCCATGTCGTATTCCTTGTAGGAGCCGAAATTCATCTGAATGAGCTTGAGCGCGCCGAGCTTGCCGGAGCCGATGATCTCGTTGAGTTTCTTATACAGCGGCATATGGTAAATGGTCATGGCCTCGGCGAGCACCAGATTGTTGGCTGCGGCCAACGCCACCGCCTCGTTGAGTTCCTCGCTGTTCAATGTGATGGACTTCTCGCACAGGACATGCTTGCCGGCATTGAGCGCTTTGCGCAGGAAATTGATGTGGGTGTTGTGCGGGGTGGAAATGTAGATGACGTCCACGTTCGGATCGACGAACACGTCATCAATGCTGTCATATATGGTGCCGATGCCGTATTTCTGCGCGAAAGCCACGCCATTGGCATGTGTGCGGTTCGCCACTGCATAGAGTTTGCGCCCCTCGCTCTCCAGTGCCTGCTCAAGCTGGTTGGCGATGACACCGCATCCTAGCGTAGCCCAATTGAGTGTACGCATGATCGTCTCCTTTGCCTTGCGTATTCCTTGTGCCCAGCATACTGCCGCTGCGGAGGCAATCGGATACGCCACGCATGGACGCGCATGTCTTGTGGCGCGACACGCCGAAGATGACGTTCAGGTGAACAATCATGTATTGTGTCCTCTTGTGCTTTGTTGCAAGGCACAACGGCCCCGTAGCTCAGTTGGTTAGAGCGCCGCCCTGTCACGGCGGAGGTCACCGGTTCAAGTCCGGCCGGGGTCGCCACCAAGCTTCCGACATGTCGGAAGCTTTTTGTTATCCGCGCTCACGCTCAGCATACATTTGCTGAGAAAAAGGTTAGAGAGTCTCAATAAACGTACGCGGAGCAGCAGCCGTACCGCAGCAGTTGGGCTGGCCGGTTATTTCCAGTGGCGCGAAAACGGTCGGTTTGTGTGACCGGCCGGGTGATGGGTCAGAGGCAAAGAAAGAACAAGGCGTCGGGAACCGTAGACTATGCCGGATATGCGACACGCCGCCGTCTTGCGAGCGGTCGGAAAACGAATGCTAACGTTTGCGCTAACAATCGTTGTTTTGCAAGGAAGCCGCTGATGGTGATGTATGAGACAGTATATGCCGCCAATCGTGCAGTTTATGTACCTGATGGTAATTGGGTCACCCCTCTTCGTTACTATTTCAGTAGTTCCATAGGAATCCCATACTCAAGGAGCGAGTCATGACTACACTGGCCGTAGATATCGGAGGGACCAAGATCGCCGCTGCCGTGTGCGATGAAAACGATAGCATTATTCAGCGCTGGCGCGTGCCCACGCCTATGGACGCGAACGCCATCAACCAGCACATCGCCGAGGCGTATCACGAAGCCGTCGCCGCCGGGCATACGGATATTCAGGCCATCGGCATCTCCGCTGCGGGCAATGTGAGCGCAGACCGCAAGACCCTGACGTTTTCCGCCAATATCCCGGCCTGGATCGATTACAACCTGTCCGAACATGTCGGCGAATTGATCGATCATGCGGTGCCGGTCATCGTGGAAAACGATGCCAACTGTGCCGGATGGGGCGAATACGTGCACGGTGCGGGGCAGGGCAGCCGGAATATGGTGGCTCTGACTGTGGGTACCGGATTGGGCGGCGCCATTGTCATCAACGGTCAGTTGTATCGCGGTTCCTTCGGTATGGCCGCCGAGCTGGGACATCTGCCGATGGTCCCGGATGGCGACACCTGCGGCTGCGGCTTGCGTGGCTGCGCCGAGCGTTATACCTCCGGCAGCGCGTTGGAGCACTTCGCCAAGTCCGCAGTGCGTCGTCGTCCTCAGGATGCCAAGCGCCTTCTCGAGCTGTGCGGCGGCGATGTGAACAAACTGGAGGGGCCGATGGTCTCCCAGGCGGCTCAGGAAGGCGATGCGCTGGGACTGTACGCATTCGGCAAGATCGGCGAATGGCTTGGTCGCACGATGGCCGCGGTCTCCGCCGTGCTTGACCCTGACCTGTTCGTCATCGGCGGTGGCGTGGTTGCCGTCGGCGACATTCTGCTCGAGCCGGCCCGCTATAACTACCAGCGCTTCCTGGAAGGCAGCGCATACCGTGGTCACGCCGAGATCGTACCCGCCACCGCCGGTCAGGACGCCGGTCTCATCGGCGCCGCCAATCTGGCCCTGCGCTGACGCCTTCCTCGATGTAAGGCATTGTCCCCTACGGTCCTGTGCACATAGTTGCCAGGACCGTTTGTCGTTGTCCGGCCGGTTTGGCCCGTCGTATTCGCCGGGATGGGGTATTCGCCGGGTTGCTTGATATGGCATAAACGAGATGTGTGGAGAGGTGTGTGGACGGCGCGCCGAAGCGGGTGTGGATAATCTGCGGACTGTGGATGACGGTCGCCTGATTGGTGGATGGGCCGCATACAAACGGGGTTATCCACGGGGATTCGACTTGGTTGTGCACATTCCGTGACCCTTGGCGTCGTGGGTTGTGCACTTATCCACAGGTTCGCCCGGCGGGCTTGCGACCGGATTGCGGAGCGCCGTACAGTGTGCCTCACGGCGGGCAAGGAAGCCCGCCGTGAGGCACACTTCAGGAAGGGGACGATGATGTCCATGGTTACAGTTGCCGCGATCGGTGATCCCGATTCGCCCGCCATGCTTGATACCAAAGACGTGGTGGATATGTTCAAACGCTCCAATCTCGCTGTCTATGCCGAGGCTCGCCGCGAGTTCTATCGCAAAGTGAATCTCGACCCATTCAAACCCCACTCGCAGTACGTGCTTCAGCTGGTTGAGTGGTCGTTCCTCGATTGGTTCTCATTCGATTGCCGAATCAGCGGTTCCGGCATCACCGGCAACGAGTCCGAAGACATGCTCGTCGAATTGGAATACGATGCGTTGCGGGGCATCTCACCGTTCCGTGCCGCTGCGGAATACCTGCATCGTCATGCCGGGGGAGTGGGAGACATCGATCTCGATGATTTGCGCGAAGTGGATGAGACCAATTTCGCGTCCATGTTCTGGATCAGGGACGCCAATGCGGTTCAGGGGCGACTCATGGTGGAGGATCTCATTCGTGGCGAGTTATATTCCGTGTTCGATCCCAGGGCTGCCGCACGATACGACGGGGCGCATGGTGGTTTGATTGTCAACCGCATTGCGCGGGCCCGAGGTATGTGGCGTTCGTGCGCCATACCGTTGTACGAGGCGCGCAGACCGGATGCGTTGGATGCCAAAGCAGATATATCCAGAGAATTCCGAGACACGGGGTATACGCCTGATGTGGCCGGATTGCTGAGATTCTTCTATGGGCGCGCCAAGGATACCGGACTCGGCTGGGAGGATGCGGTGTCGTTGCGCAACACCGGAGTGCTCGACCGATTCCTGAATCGTATCTGTGATTGAAGATGGCGCATTGCCGCCCTCATTGGGGGCATTGCGCAATGAGGGCGGCAATGTATGGGGAAGGCTCCTGAAGGGCTTATACGATTTCGGCGGGCCGAGGAAGGGGCGGCGCTCCGATTTATTAATTCATCCATTTGACAAACATAGTTCAATGGTTTTATTATTAACGTGTCGTTCGTAGAAACCACTACTGAATATGCAAAGGAGCTCACGACATGGGTCTGTGGGATGTTGACAAGGTTGAGTACGTCGGTCGCGCCAAGGGACCGAAGGAAGGACTCGCCTTCCACTACTACGATGCCGACAAGGTCGTTGCCGGCAAGAAGATGAAGGACTGGCTGCGTTTCGGCGTCGCTTGGTGGCACACCTTCAACCAGGAGCTGGTTGATCCGTTCGGCACCGGCACCGCGCACCGTCCGTACTACAAGTACACCGATCCGATGGATCAGGCTCTGGCCAAGGTCGACTACGCCTTCGAGCTGTTTACCAAGCTCGGCGTCGAGTACTTCTGCTTCCACGACCGCGACATCGCCCCCGAGGGCGACACGCTGCGCGAGACCAACGCCAATCTGGACAAGGTCGTTGACAAGATCGAGGAGAACATGAAGGCCACCGGCGTCAAGCTGCTGTGGAACACCTCCTCCCTGTTCACCAACCCGCGCTTCGTGTCCGGCGCCGCCACCTCCCCGTTCGCTGACATCTACGCCTACGCCGGCGGCCAGCTCAAGAAGAGCCTCGAGATCGGCAAGCGCTTGGGTGCTGAGAACTACGTGTTCTGGGGTGGCCGTGAGGGCTACGAGAACCTGTGGAACACCGAGATGAAGCGCGAGACCGACCACATCGCCAAGTTCTTCCACATGTGCGCCGACTATGCCAAGGAAATCGGCTTCGACGCCCAGTTCCTGATCGAGCCGAAGCCGAAGGAGCCGACGCTGCACCAGTACGATTTCGACGCCGCCACCGCCATCGAGTTCCTGCGCAGCCACGACCTGACCGACGTCTTCAAGCTGAACCTCGAGGGCAACCACGCCAACCTGGCCGGCCACACCTACCAGCACGAGATTCGCGTGGCCCGCGAATCCGGCTTCCTGGGCTCCCTCGACGCCAACCAGGGCGACAAGCTCATCGGCTGGGACATGGATGAGTTCCCGACCGACCTCTACGAGACCGTGGCCGTGATGTGGGAGGTCCTGCAGGCCGGCTCCATCGGCCCGAAGGGCGGTCTGAACTTCGACGCCAAGCCGCGTCGTACCTCCTTCTACGCCGAGGACCTGTTCCGCTCGCACGTCGCCGGCATGGACTCCTACGCCGCCGGCCTGCTGGTCGCCGACAAGATGAATCAGGACCACTTCATTCAGGATCTCATGGAGGAGCGCTACAGCTCCTACGACTCCGGCATCGGCAAGGACATCGACGAGGGCAACGTCACTCTGGCCGACCTCGAAGCCTACAGCCTTGACAAGCCGCAGTCCGAGCTCATCGCCGCCACCAAGTCCGACCACCTCGAGTCCGTCAAGGCCACCATCAACAACTACATCGTTGACGCCCTGGCCGAGGTCGAGTGACCTGGTGAATACCTGGTCGAGTGGCCCGGCCGAGTGACCTGGCCGAATGACCTGGCCGAATGACCTGGCCGAATGACCTGGCCGAATGACCTGCGGGGTCTGAGCTGAGCCTCTCCGACCCTTTGTATGTTCGCGGCTTGACGAACATGTCGCGAACATACAAAGGGAAAAACGCATGAAACCGGCTGTATGTTCGCGTCGCTCTCGTTGAGACGCGAACATACAGCCGGTTTCGCTATTTCCTCTTGGCCTTCTTCACGCGCTTGGGCGCCGCGGCCGGCTTTTTGGGCTCGAGGAACGGCCACTTGGCCAATGCCCATGCGTGCAACGGCGGAATCTTGCCGATGGCGAACCCAATGACCAGTCCTATGACGATACTCCAGGTTTCCATATCGCGTCCGGCGATCAGCAGGCCGATGAATACCGCGGCGATGACGAAGCTGACAAGCTGCGATATCTTGGCCTGCTTGTCGGTCACCTGATCCGCCCTCATCGGTATGAGTCCCAGATACAGACCGCATGGCACGCAGACCACGGCAAGTACGACGCTGAGAACAATTGACAATGTTGCTGCATCCATGATGATCCTTTGCTGCACGTGGATTGAAAATAAGGGTCTACTGCGCAATGGCCATGCGCTATGGTTGAAAACCGCAATGATGATAGATCATTGCGGTTTTCGCCGTTATCGCCCGTCCCTGGTGTCGTGGGTTTTGGCGGGCGTCGGGGCGTCGCCGGCGCTATCTGAGCTGCCCTGTGACGACTGTTCGTCTGTAGTGGAGGTAGTAGAGGCGGCGGAGGTAGTGGAGGCCTGTCCGTCGAATGCGTCGGCTGGCGTATCGGCTGCCTCGTTGTTCCTGCCCGGTTGACGCCACCACAGTATCAGTGCGCTGACGATGCAGTAGATGGCGGCGATTCCGATGCACACCAGGAACACGATGGTCGTGGTGTCCGGCGCGGCGCCGCCCGATAGTGTCCCTTTGACGGATTCCCAAATCCAGATGATGCAGGCCGTGGCGATCAGGGCATACGTCATCATGCGCGAGCGATCATTCATCGGTGTCTCCAGACGTTATCCAAATGACTTGATTATAGGCATCATGACGCAATGATGGAGCATATCGTTGACGGGTATAGGAAAGCCGCCAAGTGGATCATGTGCCGACGGCATTGCGAAAGATGGCTTTGCCGGAGATTCACTTGGCGGCTTATGGATGGCAATCGTTATTCAGTTGTTATGATGCGCGCGGTTGTTATGATGCGCGCGCTACCCTCAGCCGCGGGCCTTGGCGTAGGCGGCGTAGACCGACTCGGTGGGCTCACCGGTCTCCACACCCTCGATGGTGAGCTTCCATGCCGGCGGCTCGGCCTCGCCGGAGAGCACCCAGGCGGCCTGACGGGCCGCGCCGATGGCCACATACTCGTCGGTGGCCGGACGGGTCACGTCCATGCCGAGGATCGAGGGGGCCAACGTGCGAATCGCCACGGATTTCGCGCCGCCGCCAATCAGCAGGATGCGGCTTATCTTCGCGCCTAGCGAGCGGATAAGCTCCAGGCAGTCGCGCTGGGAGCACAGCAGACCCTCGACGAATGCACGGGCCAGATTCTCCTTGGTGGTGTTGTGCAGCGTCAGGCCCGTGAGCGAGGCGGTGGCGTCCGGACGGTTCGGCGTGCGCTCGCCGTCGAAGTACGGCACCAGCGTGATGCCGCCCGCACCCGGCTCGGATGCGAACGCCAATCGCGCCAGCTCGTCGTAGTCCACGCCAAGGGCAGCACGTCCGGCGTCGAGGATGCGCGAACCGTTGATGGTGCAGGCCAGCGGCAGGTAATGACCGGTGCAATCGGCAAAACCGGAGATTGCACCAGTCAGGTCATAGACCGGATTCTCGGCGATGGCGGCGGCCACGCCGGAGGTGCCCAGGGAGATGGACACATCACCCACGGCCATGCCAAGGCCCAGCGAGGCCATCGCGTTGTCGCCGCCGCCGGGCCCCAGAATGCAGCCGCCTTCAACGTCCTTGCCGGCGATGGACGGCGCGGCCTTCACCGCTGCGGCTTCGGTGGGACCGAGCACGGTGGGCAGTACGATGCGTTCGGCGTGCTCGCGCGCCGCTTCCTCGCCCTCGGCGGCGGTCAGCACCATGGCGATTAGATCGCGGCGGTACTCATTATGCGCGGCATCGTAATAGATGGTGCCGGAAGCATCCGAACGGTCAGTGAACAGGGCGTCAAGATGGGCGTCCTCGCCTTCGGCTACCGGCCCATAGCCGGCGATGCGCCAGCTCAGCCAATCGTGAGGCAAACAGATGGCGGCGATCTTCTTGGCATTTTCGGGCTCGTTCTCGGCCACCCATGCCACCTTGGTCAGGGTGTACGAGGCGACGGGGGAGGAGCCTACGGCCTTGACCCAGCGCTGCTTGCCGCGTGCGGTCACGTCCTCCGGCTCGCCGGGCTTCGCCGGCTCCTCGCCGAGGCATTCGATCAACGCGGCGGCCTGCGGTGCGGAACTGATGTCATTCCACAGCATGGCGTCGCGGATCACATTGCCTTGCCTGTCCAGAATCACCATGCCATGCTGCTGGCCGCCCACGGCGAGTGCGGCCACATCATCCAGTCCTCCGGCCTGTTCGGCGGCCTGGACGAATGCCTCCCACCAAAACTCGGGGTTGACCGAAGTGCCGTCTGGGTGCTTGGCCTGTCCGAAACGGACGAGCTCGCCTGTTTCGGCATCTGTGATGCGGACCTTCGTCGACTGGGTCGACGTATCGACGCCCGCCACCAGAGTCGTTGCCATATGTTCCTCCTCAGTGAGGTTCGCGCTCCGGGTTCCGGCGCGCCTCGACCAATAAGTTAGACGATTAAACTATACTGTATCGCAAGGATGGAAAGCAACCGGGAACACGCGATGCCGTCCGTCCGGATTCGGTGCGATGGCGCATAATGCATAATGAATGGACTGCTGATGCCGAACGCGCACAAGATGCAGCGACGGCATTGGATATGGGATCGGCGAAGGGGAGACGTGATGGGGAATCTACGCAGCATCAATCAGGAGGATTTGCGCAACCACAATCTGTCGGTGACCCTGGACACGATGCTTCGCGCGGATGGGCCGATGAGCCGAGCCGATCTGGCCAAGGAGACGGGGCTGACCAAGGCCACCTTGTCGCTGCTGTCGGCATTGCTGTTGGACAACGATATCGTGCGCGAAGGCGAACCCGTGGCGAATGCCTCGTTCGGCAGGCCAAGCAAGCCCCTGACGATATGCGGCGGAAGCATAGCGGGCATCGGGCTGCAGATCAACACCGACGGCTACGGCTGCCTCGCGCTTGACCTCAATGGTGACACGTTGGACAGGCAATGGGTCGATGAGGATATGACCGGTGCCGACCCTACCGAGATCTTCGCCAGACTCGATGCGATGACTTTTCCGTTGGAGCGCCGGCTGCGTCGGAAGGGATGCAGAATCGTCGGGGCGGGTCTCGCCTTGCCTGGCATTGTGACCGACGACATGCGGCTGCTCGTGGCACGCAACCTTGGCTGGGAGAACGTGGAACTGGGGCGGTTCAACGTGGTGCGCAGGTTGGACGCCGTGGCGGGCAATGAAGCGATGATGGCGGCCATTGCGCAGATTCCGGGCTATGCCACCGTGCGTGCCGATTTCCTGAACGTGGTGAACCGCACCGATTCGTTCATCTACCTGTCGACCGATATCGGTATCGGCGGCGCTGTGGTGCGCGATGGCGCTGTGGTGGTCGGTTCGCATGGTTTCGCCGGGGAGATCGGCCACGTGTCCGTGGCGATGGACGGGCCGTTATGCCAGTGCGGCAGGCGCGGATGCCTTGAAGCGTTCGCCGGCCGCCGCGCATTGGTGGAGGCCGCAGGAATCGCCCAAGGTGATGAGGCGGCCAGCTCCAAGGCCATAGAAGTGTTCCTGAGTCGCTGGAAATCCGGGGAGCCTGTAGTCGCCGCAGTAATGGATAGGGCTGTCGATGCACTGGTCTCGGCCATTGCGTCCGCAGTGAATCTGGCGGATGTCGATACGGTGCTGCTTGGTGGATTGTGGTCCCATTTCGGCGATGAGTTGGGCAATGTGCTTGAAGGGCGATTGCGTTCGGAGATTTTGGGCTACCCGGCAATAGGGATTCGTGTGTTCGTGCCGCCTGTGGCCGAGCATCCCTCGCTGTATGGCGCGGCGGAGATGGGGCTGCGCCGGTTTATCGACAATCCGTTGCAATACCTTGTGGAGCAAGGAAAATAGCGAAAAACCACGGAGTGAGGCTCATGTCGGCGCATGTCGGCGGACGTGCTACACTTTTGCGAGTTGGCTTTTGCCGATGCAAACCAATGTGGGGCCGTAGCTCAGTCGGTTAGAGCATGCGACTCATAATCGCCCGGTCCAGGGTTCAAGCCCCTGCGGCCCCACTCATTTCCTCATATGACGCGCTGCGCTTTTCGGTTGATGCGAAGGAACGATTCGCGTGTCTGCAAGGCGCATTCACGTCCACATGCGCGAGTATCATCCCTTAGGTTCCGGTTCACGCTTTGCCATTGGGGCATTGCGACCCGGGTCCCCCGAATCCATAGGAGACGCAAATGAAGCAGGGTATCCATCCTGATTATCACCCCGTTGAGGTGACGTGCTCGTGCGGCAACACCTTCGTGACCCGCACCGCTGGCAAGGAAGACCACATGTTCGTTGACGTGTGCTCTCAGTGCCACCCGTTCTACACCGGTAAGCAGAAGATTCTCGACACCGGTGGCCGTGTTGCTCGCTTCGAGAAGCGCTACGGCAAGAAGAGCAAGTAGCATACTTCACGCCAGTCCGATTCGGTTCGGCATGCTTCAGCGTGCCCTCCGCGGACTGGCGTTTTTGTATGTTGTGAAGATTTTTTTTGATATTGGGTGCCGATCTAAGGACCATAAGGAAAGAGCAACGACATGGCAGACGAACAGTTCCCGGCTGCGGCGACCGCACTTGAGGAGTATCAGTCCATCGAAAAGCAGATGGCGGATCCCGAGGTCGTGTCCAATCCGGACAAGCTGCGCAAACTCGGACGTCGCCACGCAGAATTGGGCACAATCGTCAGCGCCTACACCTCATGGCTGCAGACCAAGAACGATCTTGAAGCGGCCCGTGACATGGCCGATGAAGACGCCGACTTCGCCGAAGAGGCCAAGCGGCTGGAAGGCGAACTGCCGGCCGCCGAAGACAAACTTCGCACAGCGCTAATCCCGCGCGACCCCGATGACGCGCGCGACACCATCATGGAGATCAAAGCCGGTACCGGTGGAGAGGAAGCCGCCCTATTCGCCGGCGATCTGCTGCGCATGTACACCCGATACGCCGAAAAGCGTGGCTGGACGGTGAACATCCAGTCCGAGAACACCACTGAGCTCGGCGGCGTCAAGGACGTGCAGATCGCCATTCGCGCCAAGGGCACCCCCGCTCCCGAAGACGGCGTGTGGGCGTCGATGAAGTACGAGGGTGGCGTGCACCGTGTGCAGCGCATCCCCGTCACCGAATCGCAGGGACGCATCCAGACCTCCGCGGCCGGCGTGATCGTGTTCCCCGAAGCCGATGAGGATGACGACGAGATTGAAATCGATCCGAAAGACCTGAAGATCGACATCTTCATGAGCTCCGGCCCCGGCGGCCAGTCCGTGAACACCACGTATTCCGCTGTGCGCATGACCCACATCCCCACCGGTATCACGGTGAACATGCAGGATGAGAAGTCGCAGATCCAGAATCGCGCAGCCGCATTGCGCGTCCTCAAATCCCGTCTGCTCGCCATGAAGCACGAGCAGGAGGCCGCCGAAGCCGCGGACATGCGTCACTCCCAGGTGCGTTCGCTCGACCGCTCCGAGCGCATTCGCACCTACAATTTCCCGGAAAACCGCATCGTCGACCACCGTACGAACTATAAGGCGTACAATCTGGATGCCGTGTTGGACGGCGACCTGCAGGCCGTCATCGATTCGGACATCCAAGCCGACGAAGCCGAGCGTCTGGCGAACCAGAAGTAAGCTCCATCAGAGCAGTGGCTTGGCCGGGGTTGGCGGGGACATATGATGTTCGACACACTCAAGGCCGTTCGGCCAAGCCTACGGTCTCACATCACATGTCCCGGCCAACCCCTTTCTGCGCTGATAATCTGCGTTTGCGGCCGGATGGGATGAATAGGTGACGACCGTAGGTTCCGTTGGTGATGTAATCCGGAATGCGGCGGCGCGGTTGCGCTCGGCGGGCATCGAGACGCCGGAGCATGACGCCAAGTTGCTGTTGGCCGAGGCTGCGAGCGTGGAGCTTCGCGATATCGACAAAGCCATGCTGATGGGATCGGATCTCGACTACGATGCCGGGCGCTTCGGCGCAATGCTGGAACGCAGGGCCAAACGCGAGCCGTTGCAGTACATCGTGGGCCATGCGCCCTTCCGATACCTCGACCTCAAGGTCGGTCCCGGCGTGTTCATTCCGCGTCCGGAGACCGAAACCGTGGTGCAGGCTGGCCTTGACTGGCTCACCCGCCACAGCATGATGACCCCGCTCGTGGTGGACCTATGCGCCGGATCAGGTGCCATCGGTCTGTCCGTGGTCACGGAGGTGCCGGGCAGCCGTGTCTGGGCCGTGGAATTGGAGCCCCGTACCGCCGAATGGACCCGCCGCAATCTTGCGGAGACGGCGAAGCGATACCCCTCCATCGCGTCCAATTATCAGCTTGAGGTCGCCGACGCCACGTCGATGGCCACTCTGGCCCATCTGGACGGCACGGTGGACATGGTCATCACCAATCCGCCGTACATTCCCGAGCTTGACGTGCCCGAACAGCCGGAAGTACGCGACTGGGACCCCGAATTGGCGCTGTATGGCGGCTCCACGGACGGTACGCTGATTCCCGAACGCATCATCGAGCGTTCGTTCCGTCTGCTGAAGCCGGGAGGCGCGCTCGTCATGGAACATGACGTGAGTCAAGGCGACCGTCTCGTCGCCTATGCCAAGGCCACCGGGTTCACCGAGGCCTCCACCGGCAGGGACTGGACCGGTCGGGACCGCTACCTCTTCGCCGAAAAGTAGGATGCAACGGTCTAACGACTGCATGTGGATATGCGCGGGACACAAGTGCATTATCGCTCGGGGGGGTGCGGTTGCGTCCCACGACCGCTAGGAAATTATACTTGCGTCCTGCGGATTCGATGAAAGGAATCGTTGGAAATCCGCCATTCGCTGTGCGCGCATCATTCTGCACAGTGGGCCGCAACCGCAATTTCGGCATGTATGCACTTGCGTCCCACTGCTGCCGCTGGAAGGAAGAGCTACTGCGCGCAATACTGGAGCTCGGCCGCGTCCTTGTCGGTGATCTCCCTGATTGGTCGCGCCGGATTGCCTACGGCCACAGTGTGCGGCGGAATATCGCGTGTAACCACAGCACCGGCCCCGATCACGCAGCCTTCGCCGATCGTCACCCCGCCGATTACCGTCACATTGCCACCGAACCAGCAGTTCGAGCCGATGACGATCGGTTTGCCGTATTCATAGTCGTACATCGAGCCGTCCTCGGCCTGACGCACATTGCGATCCTGCCAGCGCAACGGATGCATCGGCGGCAGCAGTGAGACATTCGGCCCGAACAGCACATCGTCGCCGATCGTCACCGGGCAGCAGTCCAGCACCGTGAAATTGAAGTTTGCGAACACACGATCGCCGATGGTGGTGTTGCACCCGTAATCGAAGAAAATCGGTCCCATGACATCCAGACCCTTGCCATGTCCGGGCAATAGCTCATCGAGCAGCGCGCGTCGTGTGGCATGATCGCCACGTGGCGTGGTGTTGAATCGCGTGCACAGGTCTCCTGCCTTCTCTCGCAGGGCGGTGAGTTCAGGATCGGCCGGATTGTAGAGTTTGCCGGCCAGCATCTCCTCGCGCTCGCTGGCGCGCGGGAAACGCGGTTTGACAGGAGGCAGCTCAGCTGCGATTTCGATGCTCATGGACGCTCCTTTGTTACCTGTTTTCAAGCCTGTGCATGCGATGGCCATGCAGCGTGCTTTCTGCATCAACCATAATCGGCATACGCCATATGCGCCGGACATCTGTGTCACGGCATCCGACAGGTGGACGCGCGGTCGGGATCGGTCGGCTGAATGGAGTTGCGGGGATGAGGTCTACGGTCTTGCCATATGATGCACGTCGTGGTGCGATGATGCAATAGTGGATTGTTGGTTACGACAAGTGAACGGAGATGGCGGACGGCTATGGGTTCTGCACAGGCGTTGAAGATCACGGATGAGTCACTGGAGCGGGCCGCGCGCATCGTGCGCGAAGGCGGAGTGATTGTCATTCCGACGGACACCGTATATGGTGTGGCCTGCGATCCGCGCAACCGGGAAGCCATCGCACGTATCTACGAACTCAAGCATCGTCCACGGTACAAGGCATTGCAGGTGCTGCTGTCGTCCATCGACCAGCTCGACCAGCTTGGATTGGATCTGCCCTCGCCGCTGAACCGGCTGTCCGCGGCATTCCTTCCCGGAGCGTTCTCTCCGATCGCCGTGGCCCGCCCCGATTGCACGCTGGCGACTCTGGCGGACACCGCCGAAGGACGTCCGAGGACCCAAGGCATACGCATCCCCAACTCCCGGCTCTGTCTGGAGATTCTGAAGGCCACAGGGCCTGTCGCCGCATCCAGCGCGAACCGGTCCGGCGAGGAAAGCGCACAAAGCGTGGAAGAGGCCATCGCGGCCTTCGGCGGTGACGTCGATCTGTATCTGGATGGCGGTTCCACGCCGGGCCACGTTTCCAGCACTGTAGTAAAGGCCGACCCGTATGGGCGGGACGGCATCGAGATATTGCGTGAAGGAGTCATTGCGCAAAGCCTGATTCGCAAGGCGCTTCACCTGAACGGCGGAGGACTGGGCGCGTGAGAATCTATCTGCTGATTGCTGCCATCGCCGGCGGAGTCACCTGGCTGGTGACGCCGCTGATTCGCCATGTCGCCATCGAGATCGGCGCGGTGGGGGAGGTACGTGCGCGCGACGTGCACACCATTCCGACTCCGCGCATGGGCGGACTCGCCATGCTGATCGGCTTCACCGTGGCCACGATCTTCGCTAGCAAGACCATGTTCCTCTCCGGACTGTTCACCGGCAACTACCAGATGTGGGTGATTCTCGCCGGCGGCATCATGATCAGTCTGCTGGGCATGGCTGACGACCTGTGGGACCTCGACTGGATGCTGAAACTCGCCGGGCAGCTGCTGATATCCGTGTTCGTGGCATGGGGCGGCCTGCAGATCATATCGTTGCCGTTCGGCGGTTCCCTGATCACGGCCTCGCCGAGCCTGTCCATGGCCATCACCGCGTTCCTCATCGTGGCGTCCATCAATGCCGTGAACTTCGTGGACGGTCTGGATGGCCTGGCTTCGGGAATCGTGGCCATCGGAGGCATCGCGTTCGCCATCTATTCGTATATCATCGCCCGGTATTCGCCCAGTTACGCTTCGCTGGCCACGTTGATCGACGTGATGATGGTCGGCATCTGCGTAGGGTTCATCCTGCACAACTGGCATCCGGCGAAACTCTTTATGGGCGACTCCGGCTCGATGCTGCTCGGCTATCTCATCACCTGCGCTTCGATCGTGATGACCGGCCGGCTCGATCCCGCCTCCATCCACGCCAGTATCTATCTGCCGGTGTTCATGCCTATTCTGCTGCCGATCCTGGTGCTGTTCCTGCCGGTGCTCGACATGTGCCTCGCCATCGTGCGTCGTCTGGCCAAAGGGCAGTCGCCGATGCATCCCGATCGCATGCACCTGCATCACCGCATGCTGCGCATCGGCCATTCCGTTCGCGGCGCCGTGCTGATCCTGTGGGGTTGGGCCGCTCTGATCGCCTTCGGCTCGCTGATGATTCTGTTCTTTAAGGCCCAATATGTGATGATCGGTATGGCCGTGGCCGTGGTGGTGCTGACTGTGGCGACGATGTATCCGTATCTGAAGCACCGCATTCCAGAAATGCAGGCCGAAAACAGAGCGATGGAGGCTGTTCGAGCGGGTGCGCAGCATGCTGCGTCACCAGGGGACACGAAGGATGCTGAGGATTCAGAGCTGAAGCCGTGATCGTTGCCGGTGACCTCGCGGGAGTGTGTCGCGCGAGGTCAGCGCATGTTCATATAGTGTTTACATGGCTACAAACCTTGATGAATTGAACGCCCAGTCGGCGTACGCCCCCCTTCCCCCGATTTTCGCCAAGCTCGGCCTTGCCTATGATGATGTGCTTCTGCTGCCGAACGAGACGGATGTGATTCCTTCCGAGGTGGACACCAGCACCCATCTGACCCGTAAGATCACGATGAAGGCCCCGGTGCTCTCCGCTGCCATGGACACCGTCACCGAGTCCGAAATGGCCATCGCCATGGCCCGCAACGGCGGCATCGGCGTGCTGCACCGCAACCTCTCCATCGACGATCAGGCCGCCCAGGTCGATGTGGTCAAGCGTTCCGAATCCGGCATGATCACCGATCCTCTGACCGTGAACCCCGACGTGACGCTCGCCGACCTCGACAAGCTCTGCGGCAAGTTCCACATCTCCGGTCTGCCGGTCGTGGACAAGGCCAACAAGCTCGTCGGCATCATCACCAACCGTGACATGCGCTTCATCGCCTCCGAAGACTACGACACCCTGAAGGTCAAGGATGTCATGACCAAGGAGAACCTGGTCACCGGCCCGTCCAACATCTCCAAGGACGACGCCCACCGCCTGCTCGCCCAGCACAAGGTCGAGAAGCTGCCGCTGGTCGACTCCGAAGGCCACCTGACCGGTCTGATCACCGTCAAGGACTTCGTCAAGACCGAACAGTACCCGGATGCTACCAAGGATGAGCAGGGTCGTCTGCGCGTGGCCGCCGGCGTCGGCTTCCTCGGCGACGCTTGGCAGCGCGCCTCCGCCCTGATGGAGGCCGGCGTGGATGTGCTGGTGGTCGACACCGCCAACGGAGAGGCACGTCTGGCGCTCGACATGATCTCCCGTCTGAAGCACGATTCCGCATTCGACAACGTGCAGATCATCGGCGGCAACGTCGGCACCCGTTCCGGCGCCCAGGCCATGATCGACGCTGGCGCTGACGCCGTCAAGGTCGGCATCGGCCCCGGCTCCATCTGCACCACCCGCATCGTCGCCGGCGTCGGCGTGCCGCAGCTCACCGCCGTGTACGAGGCCGCTCAGGCCTGCCGTGCCGCCGGCGTGCCGTGCATCGCCGACGGTGGCATCCACTACTCCGGTGACATCGCCAAGGCCCTCGTGGCAGGCGCATCCTCTGTGATGCTCGGCGGCACGCTCGCCGGTTGCGAGGAGGCTCCGGGCGAGAAGGTGCTTCTGCACGGCAAGCAGTACAAGCTGTACCGTGGCATGGGCTCCCTCGGTGCCATGGCCCCGCGCGGCAAGAAGTCCTACTCCAAGGACCGCTACTTCCAGGCCGACGTCACCTCCAACGACAAGGTCGTTCCGGAGGGCGTCGAGGGCGAAGTGCCGTACCGCGGCCCGCTGAACGCCGTGCTCTACCAGATGCTCGGCGGCCTGCACCAGTCCATGTTCTACATCGGCGCCCACAACATCGCCGAAATGCCGGAGCGTGGCAGGTTCATCCGCATCACCGACGCCGGTCTGCGTGAATCCCATCCGCACGACATCGTGATGACCGCCGAAGCCCCGAACTATTCCGGCTTCCACAACTGATCCGGAATATCGTTCTCCTCGGCCTATATGACCGATGTTGATTGACGAAAGGGCCCCATGCGGGCCCTTTCTGCGTATCTGGGCGCGTGCTTCCTCACATGGATTCGCAGACGCGGAACAATCTCAGGCCGGAGCGGTCATGTCGCAGCGGGGGCTTGTATTCCCTGCGGTATAGTCTGAACTGTTCTGATATGACGGATATACCCGGGAAAGGGGCCCACGATGGTGGATGCGCATGATGCGGAAACCTACAGCGCGAAGGATTCGCGCCTGATCTGGATCGACTGCGAGATGACCGGACTCGACATCTTCGGCGGCGACGAGCTGGTCGAGGTGTCCGTGGTGCCCACGGATTTCGACCTCAACGTGCTGGACGAGGGCGTCGATTTCGTCATCAAGCCGAGCCAGAAGGCCGTGGACCATATGAACGACTTCGTGCGCCAGATGCACACCCGCTCCGGGCTGATCAACGAATGGGAGCATGGCCTGAGCCTCGAGGAAGCCGAGAAGAAGGTCACCGAATACGTGCTGCGCTTCACGCCCGAGGGCGTCAAGCCGCTGCTGGCGGGCAACACCATCGGAAGCGACAAGAAGTTCCTCGACCATTACATGCCCGGCCTCATGAGCCACCTGCACTACCGCAGCGTGGACGTGAGCACCCTGAAGGAACTGGCTCGCCGCTGGTACCCGGCGGTCTATGAGAACCGTCCGCCGAAGAACGGCGGCCACCGCGCGCTCGCGGACATCATCGAATCACTTGACGAGCTGCGCTACTACCGTAAAGCGTTCATGGCGCCGGTCCCCGGCCCGGACGATGCCAAAGCCAAGGCCATTTCCGCGGACATCGTGGCCACCAGTCTGCTGAACAAGTAACGTTGGACAACGTGGACTGAGCAACCACAACGAGGGGAGTTGGAGATGTTTATGTCGAAACACGAGCAGGAAGCAGCGCCGAGCACGCTTCCGACGCACCTTCTGCCTTTGCCGCCGAAGCCGGGAACGGCAAAACGGGACAGTTCGGACGGTAAGGTTCCGAGGTCCTCCCAGCCTGCGCATGCCAAGTCGACGCAGACGCCAGCCCGGTCCATCCAACCAAACGCCCCGCAGACTGTTGCGGCCTCAGTGCCGGCTGGCTCGACCGGCCAAACCTCCCGTCCGACAGCTTCACCTGCAGCCGCCCATGATTCAGTGCTGGCAGCCGCCCATGCTTCAGTGCCATCCGCTGCCGATGGCGTACCCGCAGGGCAGCGCGATTTCTCCGGACCCGCACATGCCGCGCTCAAACAGTTCTTCGGCTACGATTCCTTCGTGCCCGGTCAGTTCCCGGTGGTCAACTCCATCCTCAACGGACGCGATGTCAT
Organism: Bifidobacterium sp. UTBIF-68; assembly: GCF_006408855.1. NCBI lineage: Bacteria > Bacillati > Actinomycetota > Actinomycetes > Bifidobacteriales > Bifidobacteriaceae > Bifidobacterium > Bifidobacterium sp. UTBIF-68. Next base: position 92,472 of record NZ_JFAN01000003.1, read on the forward strand.
GGCTGCCATGCCCGCCGGTCCCGACAGATCGTTGTGCTATCAGTTGCCCGCCACTGTTCCGCATACCCTTACCTTGGTGATTGTGCCATCGCCTGCGACGGTGGGTGTCGAGGTGGAGCATCTGCGCAGGCGCGGTATCGCCGCTGCACTGATTGACGGCCAGACCGGCAGGCAGCAGAGCGACGAAATCTATGCCGCAGCCGCCAACCGGCAGATCAGCTTGTTGTACACCGCGCCCGAACGCCTCCTGAGGCCTGATTGCATCGACTTCGCCAAGCAGGTGCGTATCGACATGGTCGTCGTGGACGAGGCCCAGTGTGTGCTCCAGGGGAATGCCGTTTTCCGCACCGAGTACCGCAATATCGCCGGTTTCGTGCACATGCTGCCCAAGAGGCCCGTGCTCGCCGCATTCGCCGATGTCACCGATCCGGGGCAATGCGATGCGATCATCACCGAACTTGGTCTGAAAGACCCTTACCGTATCAATGCAGGTTCCGGCCAGCCCGGTACCCAATCGCGTGCGTCTGAGACCACGTCGGCCGCGCTTCAAGCCAACAGCGCCACTGCCGACCGGAAGAAGACGGCAGCCGCCTCTAAGCCTGAAATCCACAAGACAGAGACGAAGACGGGGCAGAAAACAGGGGATGCAGACAAGAAGAAGCAGAAGCGCAAACCATATAACTATACGCACACCCAGGAAGAAAACGACCGTCTTATCGCCGCACTCAACCCAGCCGACAGGCAAACCATCGAGCAGACCGTTGTGGAACTGATTGCGCAGCGCTTCGCCAGCAACGGCAGGGACCCCGCCATCTCCACCATAGTGAGCACATTGAACGGAGATGCGAACGCGTTCTTCGGCGTGACCAAGCTGCCTCAATTCGGCATGTTCAAAGATCGCTTCAGCGCGGATACCGTCATCGCCGTCATCGATGATCTGACCAAGCGTGGCGACATCGCGCGGGACGACAATCGTCTTCGTCTGATCGGAGAACGCGCCAAGAACGCGTATGCCGCTGCAGGAGTAGACGCAGACAAGTCGATGAACCGCTCTGATACCGAGCCGAAGGCCTCCAAGAAACCTCGTCCGAAGCGAGCTGATCGCCTGACCGATAAGGAGAAGGCGGCGCAGGCCGCGAGACATGCCGAGACCGTCAAACGAAATGAGGAGCTGCAGGCACGTGTGGCCATGATTGACGGTGTCGAGCGTGCTGCGGCGGAGCGTGCCATAACCGGATTGGTCGGTGAGCTGCGTGCGGCCAAGGGGGAGGACCCCGCCGTCTCTTCGGTCACCTTTACGCTGGCGGGTGAAGCTGCGGACTTTATCGCCGCCGCAGGACTGACGTCGAATCCTCACTTCGGCGAGCTTAAAGGTCGTTTCGACCGCGATCTGTTGCGTGGAATCGTGATGGACATGACGCAGCGGGGTTCTCTGGTCATGGAGAACCGGCGTTTGAGCCTGCCCGGCGCAGGCGGGGCATCCGCTTTCAGCCCGTCCGCAGCTCCGCAGGCCTGACATCGGGGACTTGACCGGTATGCGTCAATCCGAAGCGCTGGCCATCCTGAACGCCGGCGCGAACGTGTTCCTGACCGGTGCGCCCGGTGCCGGCAAGACCTATACGCTCAACGAGTTCATTCGCGGGGCTCGTGCGGATGGCGCCGATGTGGCGGTCACCGCGTCCACCGGTATCGCCGCTACGCATATCAACGGCCAGACTATCCACTCATGGAGCGGCGTGGGCGTGGCCACATCGCTGACCGCGAATCTGTTGAAGCTCATCCGCTCGCGCCGCAAGCGCAAGATCGAGGCCACCGACATCCTCGTCATCGACGAGGTCTCCATGCTCCACGCCTGGCTGTTCGACATGGTCGATCAGGTATGCCGGGCGGTGCGCCATGATCCGCGGCCGTTCGGCGGCATCCAAGTGGTGCTCTCCGGGGATTTCTTCCAGCTCCCTCCGGTCTCCGTCTCCGGGCGCAACAACGATTTGATTGCGCCCACGCCGGAGTTCGTCGCCTCCCGGGAACGGTATGCGCAGGCCGGGCGCAATCCCGAGGGTTTCGTCACCGAATCGCTGGTATGGGATGAGCTGAACCCGGTCATATGCTACCTGACCGAGCAGCACAGGCAGGACGCCGGCGATCTGCTCACGGTCCTGACCGATATCCGCCGCAGCGCCGTGACGCAATCCGACCGGGATACGCTGGTCACACGTCTCGGCCGCATGCCCGAGCCCGGACAGGTCGCCGTGCATCTGTTTCCGGTCAATCGTCAGGCCGACGGGCTCAATGACCTGCGGCTCAACCAGATCTCGCTCGAACCGCATGAATTCCATGCCGAGACCGCAGGCCCAGCCAATCTGGTCGATCGGCTCAAGAAGAACATGCTCGCCCCCGAACGGTTGGTGCTCAAGGAGGGCGCGGCGGTCATGGCCCTGCGCAACGACGCCGACCGACAGTACGTCAACGGCTCGCTTGGCACCGTGCGCGGCTTCGCGCCGGAGGCCAAAGGCGGATGGCCGATTGTCGAATTCGAGAACGGCAACATCGTCACCATGAGGCCCGCCGCATGGGAGATGATGGACGGCGAGACCGTGCTTGCATCCGTTCATCAGGTGCCGTTGCGCTGTGCTTGGGCAATCACCATCCACAAGTCGCAGGGCATGACGCTCGATCGGGCGGTCATGGATCTGCGCCGCACGTTCGCGCCCGGCATGGGCTATGTGGCGCTCTCCCGCGTGGAGTCGTTGGATGGACTCTATCTGGCCGGCGTCAACGAACGCATGTTCCTGGTTTCGCCCGATGCAGTGACGTTGGATGGTTCCTTGCGCGACGCATCCGCAGCCGCCTCCGACCGTTTAGCCGATGAAGGCGTCACCGCGTTCAAGCCATCCGCCACCGCGCTCGATGCCACAGATGACGACTTCGCGCAGGATGCCTTGTTCTGATTATCGGGTTTGTGCCCTTCTGGAGTCGTTTCTGCGTTACGAGGGGCTGATTTCAGGGTTTCGGAACATCTATCTGCGTTACGAGGGGCTGGCGACGTGGTGACAGCGCGGTAAGAGACCCTCACAAATGGCGGAATGACGGTGTCGTAAGGCATATTCAAAGGATGGGGGAGCCCCTCGTAACGCAAGTAGTGCTTCCGGGAAGCCGAAATCAGCCCCTCGTAACCGAGATAGGTATCATAACTGGTTTCTTTGCGGCATGAAGTGGCTACCATGGAGTGCAGGGGTGGTGATCATGTCGCTATCTGAACTGACTCATGGAGACAACGAAGTTCGTGTGGCCGCAGCGTCTGCCGGCCGTGACGCCGGAAGCAACGTAGACCGCAACGCCGCTCGTAATACGGGAAGGATTCGTCCACCTGCCGTAGCCGGCGCGTTCTATCCTGCCGACCGCACTGCGCTCAAGCAACTCATCAACCAGCAGCTCGATTACGGGCGTGCGCTGGTGAAACAGCTGGCACCGCGGCTGCCTCAAGGAACGCCGAAAGCGGTGATCGTGCCGCACGCCGGTTATGGTTATTCGGGCACGACTGCGGCGTTGGCGTATGCGCTGCTCGAACGCGGATGCAGCACGGTGAAGCGTGCGGTGATCGTCGGGCCGACGCATCGGGTGGCCGTGCGGGGCGTGGCGTGTTCGACGGCTGACGTTTGGTCTACGCCGCTGGGCGTGATTCCAGTGGATGTGGAGTCCGAACGAAAGGCGATGGGGCTGTCGGGTCGTGACATCTCAGGAGCCGCCCGTATGCGTGGCGGCGATCAGTGTGGTGGCGATCATGATGGCATGTCTGCGGGTGTTGATGGCGCTGGCCAGCATGACAACCCGCATGCCGAGCCGTTGCGATCCGGTATGCGCGCCCGCTCTGGGGCTCCGGCTCCGGCGATGATCGTCAACGATTCCACACATGCGCAGGAACATGCCGTTGAGGTGCAGATTCCATTCCTGCAGACCGTATTCGGTCCGGATCTGAACATAGTGCCGCTTAACGCCGGTGATGCGAGACCTGAAGAGGTGGGCGACGTGCTGCGCGCGTTGTGGGGAGGTCCTGAAACTGTGATTATCATCAGCTCCGATTTGTCGCATTATCATCCCGAGGCGTATGCGCGGCAACTCGATGACGAGACAATCGTTGACATCGCGCATCTCAAGCTGCCGATTCATCCGCGCAGGGCATGCGGGGCGTATCCGATCAATGGACTGCTGGATGTGCTGGCGCGTGGCTTGACGCCGGCACAGCATGAAACGGTTCGTGAAACATCTCGTGAAACGTTGAAGGCGAATCAGGCGAGTGGCACAAGGCCGGCAGTCGAGACAGGTCTGGAGAGCGAACACCAAGAAAACCAAGCCGGTCTGCATGCGGCCGAACGCCACTTTGACCTGCGGTTGCTGGGGCGCAGTACCTCGGGCGATGACGGTGTAGTGGCGCTCGCTGGTGAGCCTCGCCCGGCTATGGGCGATCCGGATGAGCCGGTGGTGGGGTATGCCTCGTTTGCCGTATGGCAAGAGGATAATGATCAAGAGGATTCAGATGATGCAGAGAATGCACACGGCGACAATGCCGGCGGTATCCGGCAGACCGAATCCTCTGCAGAATCCTCTCCAGAATCCTCTGCAGAAAGAAGGAATGCCGGGGATGCGGCTGGGCAATCTGACGGGTCCTGTACATCTGACAGGTCGAATGGCACCGACCGAGGTGCGACCCTGCTGAAGCTGGCGCGCATATCGATTCGTGAGCATCTGGGCATTGACGGCGATTCCGACGAGTCCTCCGAATCCATCATCGCGCGTAGTCCTTGGCTGGAAGAGTCTGGCGCAAGCTTCGTGACGCTGACTGAAAACGGGCGGTTGCGTGGCTGCATCGGCACTCTTGAGGCATACAGGTCTCTTGGTCGTGACGTAGCCGGTCACGCGGTCGACGCCGCCAGCCGCGATCCGCGCTTCAATCCGCTTACGGCTGCGGAATACCCGCTCATCGATGTGGAGGTGTCGGTGCTGGGCAAACCGGAGCCGATCATAGGGCCGGATGGCATCCCGGTGCGTTCTCGTGACGAGCTGGAGTCGGCGCTGCGCCCCGGTGAGGATGGGTTGATTCTTACCGACCGGCGCGGTCGCAGGGCCACGTTTCTGCCGCAGGTGTGGGAGCAGCTGCCCGACCCGCATGATTTCGTTTCGCACCTGCTCGCCAAAGCGGGAATTCGCCCGTCCTACGACTGGGACAATGGCGACATCGAATGCGAACGGTATGAGGTGACCGCATATGCCGAGCGTTGAATCAGATTCAGTTCCGGCAGCTGCCATCGGCCGTTGGCAAACACAGTTCCACGACGGTACCGGACGCGCGCGCTGCGAGCTGTGTCCGCGTCGCTGCGTGCTGCGTCCAAGGCAACGTGGATTCTGCTTCGTGCGATCGAATCACAACGGCACCATCGTCTGCGACACGTACGGCCGCAGCTCCGGATTCGCCGTAGACCCGGTGGAGAAGAAGCCGCTCAACCATTTCCACCCCGGCTCCAGCGTGCTGAGCTTTGGTACGGCCGGCTGCAATTCCGGTTGCCGGTTCTGCCAGAATTGGGATATCTCCAAGGCGCGCGACTTCGACAGACTCGGCGTCGAGGCGAGCCCAGAGAAGATTGCGAAGGTGGCGCACGAGCGCGGCATCGACTCGGTGGCGTTCACCTACAATGATCCAATCGTGTTCGCCGAATACGCGATAGACACCGCACAGGCCTGCCGTGCGCTCGGCATCCATCCGATCGCCGTGACGGCAGGATACATGAGCGCGGTGGCCAGACCGGATTTCTATGCGGCGATGGACGCGGCGAACATCGACCTCAAAGGCTTCACCGAGGACTTCTATTGGAAAGTAACTGGAACGTATCTGGCCGATGTGCTTGACTCCATCGACTACGCGGTTAATGATGCGCGCACCCCGGACGGCGGGCATGTGTGGGTGGAACTCACCACATTGCTCATACCGGGGCTCAATGACGACGATACTCAGCTGCACGCCGAATGCACGTGGATCCGGGAGCATCTGGGCCCCGACGTGCCATTGCACTTCTCGGCATTCCACCCGGCGTGGAAGATGCAGGATGTGCCGCCCACGCCGCATGGCACGCTGACCCGGGCGCGTGGCATTGCGCTCGCCGAGGGATTGCATTACGTGTATACCGGCAATGTGCACGACCGTGAGGGAGACACCACATACTGCCCGAATCCGCAGTGCCATGCCGTTCTGGTGGAGCGCGACTGGTATCGGATCATCGCCGATCGCCTGTCCTGTGATCGCGGCGGAGACGGTCGATGCCCGGAATGCGGCACTGCCATTGCGGGCCGTTGGTAGGGGAGGGCTGCTGGCAGGCAGACCGTCATCGTAGGTCGCTGATGCGCGAGGCGATGCTCCTCATCGATCGCATACTGGCCTCGTACCGCGCCGCCGCGGCGATGAGCAGCACGCCGCCGATAAGCAGCCACACCCACCAGTAGTGGCGTGAGAATTCGGCCAGCCAAGGCCAGATCACCGTCAGCACATGAATGACGAGTATCACCGTGCCATACACCAGCGGGGCCTGCAATCCCCGCAGTGCACCGAGCAGCAGTGCGCAAATCGAAATGGCGAACAGCGCGAGGACGCGCGGCAGTGACAGTGGCTCGAACCAACTGATGAGCAGCGATGGCACCATGAGCAAAGTCAGTGCAGGCCATAGCGCCGGCCAACTACGCAGCGCGGGGCGGACCTGCATCCAACGTACGCCTATGACAAGGGCCGTCGCGCCGGACATGATGGCGAACAGATCCATCGGCGCATACGGTTGCGGGTCGGTTACCGCCAGATAGATCAGCGTCAGACTGGTGATCGCCGTGAACACGGTGACGGTGATGTGCTCGGCGGGGAGAGGCTTCGGTGCTGTGCCGTGCGGCAGCGTCGATTGCGGCCATTGCGGCTGTGCTGGCTGTGGCATCGCCTGTTGAGGCTGCTGGATTGACTGTGGTGCCGGCTGGGCCACTGGGGTGGTTGTCGGTTGTGCGGCGACGATCCATGAGATGGCGGTCACTGCGAGCATCACCACAAGACCCACGATCGAAACCACCATCGGCAGGGGACTGCCATGCGTGAAATCGCTGTCGATGACGATGAGCATCATGAGCGAGCCTATGACACTTGCCGAAACGCGTTCCTGCTTGCTGATGGTGAAGCGCTTGGTGTGACGGAACATCAATGTGGCGGCGGTGATAGCGAAACCGGTGATGGCGATCATCAGCAGGTCGGCAACGGTCTGAGCCGCCTGGTCATTGCCCAACGGTCCGTTCAGCACGCGACGCAGCAGCGATTCCGATCCTGCCGACAGCGACCAGATGAAGCCGATCGTCGGCATGACGCGATTGGCGGGAGGCAGTGTACTGCCGGTGCGTGCCGTCGGCTTGAGGTGCAGCATCACCAGCATCGCGGCCCATAGCGCTGGCGGTATGAGGCAGATGATGATGACAAGCCACAACGGATCCGCGTCCATGATGAGCGCGTATCCGAAGAAGGTGACAGCGGTCAGACCCACCGTCGCTGCAGTCAATGACGTCATCCATTCGAAGTCGGCGTAGCGCGAGGTGTGAGGGACCCGCACGAAGATGGCGAACAATAGTGCCGCAGCTGAGCCGATCTCCACGGTCAGCACCCATTCCACATTGTGGTTGTCGGTGGGCAGCGACGAGGCAATCGACATGAATGCGAGCGGAATCGCGCACATGGCGTACAGCGTGGTGGCCCGCAGTGGAATCGGACTCAGTGGAACCGGACTCAGTGGAACCGGGCGCATGGCCGGCTGCGTCACGGGATGCTCTGTTGAGTACTCCGCAGCGTGTGCTTCTGAGAACCCAGCAGAATCTGGCAAGGTCGATGAAGCGGCATTGGACGGGATGGTCTGCGTATTCGGTTGCGAGTCCGTGACCGTTGCTGTCTGATTGGATGGCAGATGCGACGCTATTGCACGCAGGCCGAACGCCAATGCAGTCACCAGAAGAATCAGTACGCCGGTGCACACTCCATTGGGAATCGTGCGCGTTACCGGAGGGATGCCGCTGACCAGTGGGGCGTCAATGGACAGCGCGGCCAATCCCGCCCAAGTCAAACCTTCGGCGGTGACGCGAAGCCGATTGGTAAGCGCCATGCCGACGGCCAACGCAATGGCACCGACCACACCGATGGAGACCGCGCGGCCGATATCGCCGAGCAGACCATAGGCGAACGAGGCGAACGCCAGCACCGCGATGGTCACCAATGCCACGCCGAGCACCAGCAGCAGCATCTGTACGTTGGAGTGCTGCGGTTCGGATTGGGGCGGCGCAGGCGGGGAAGATACGGGTGGGGTGGCCGCAGCGCCGCTTGGCCATGCGGTCTGTTGTGCAGTGGACTGCGGGAATGGGCCCTGCGGAAACTGTGCCTGCGGGGACGATGCTTGCGGCAACGGTGCTTGTATGAACGGGCCCTGTGGCGGCAGGCTTGCAGGCGTGAACGGCGATGGCTGCGGTGGATAGGTCTGGGGGTACTGCGGAGCCATCGGCTGCGGCTGGGGGTACTGCGGAGCTTGGCTCGACTGTGTGTATGCGGCAGGATAAACGGGGAGCGCGGCAGTCGGCTGCGGCATGGTCGGCTGTTGATTCATGTGCTGCGGTTGGAATGGGGAATGCTGTGGCGCGGGTTGCATGGGCTGCGAATACAATCCGCCTTGCTGCGGCATCGGTTGCCGCTGCGGTATTTGCTGACTGTGCTGCGATTGCGATAGTTGCGATTGCGATGGCTGCCATTGCGGAGGCTGTTGGCTGTGCTGCCATTGCGATGTTTGCTGCCATGGTTGTGTCGGCTGTTGGGCCATCTGTTGCCGCACAGGTTGTGCCGCCTGCTGGACTGGCTGCTGCGGCAGTACCGTCTGTTGTTGCGGCACCTGTTGCCGAACGCCTTGCTGCGGTTGCAGCACGGGTTGCCACGGTGTCGGTTGCGGCTGCGTTGTCGGCTGCATTGGTGCCGTCTGTTGCGGTTGCGGTTGTGGTTGGTTGTTCCATTGTTCGGTTGGCTGCGTCATCGTGCCCTCCTGCCCCTTCAAACACCATTCTTCCACGCTTCAAACGCAAATCCAAGATGGCGAATACTACAAGAACGGATTGTGTTACTGCAGTGCGAATCTATTGGGAAAGTGTGATTCACTGGTTTTGGGCCCAATCGGTCAATGTATCAAGAGCGTCAAGGCCGTTTTGCCTGTGTGACAAATCCAAGTCATCCCAGTAGCCAGAGTCTATAGTGAGTAGCTCGTGCAACCGCAATATGCGTCTTCGATCATTGGGACTGTGTAGCCGTTCCACTTGTGTTTCCGGAAAGTCCATCAAAGAAAGCAGTAACGCTGCGTCACTAAGGTGCCGGTATCTCCGAGCGGTTTTGTCGACATCCCAAGCTGCGCTTTTCAGCATCACAGCTCCTAGTACATCGGGAATCTGAATGGTTTCGATGATATCCCCATAGCGAATCCGGATTCTGGTTTTACGCGCAAGTGCTTGGCCTCCTGCGGGCATTCTGCAGAGAGGCTTGCCGGCTAGAAAAGCGTTTTCCCGTTTCTTCTTGCCGTATACGTAATCGGTGACCAGCACATCTACTCTGCTGTGCGAAGGGTTTTCGAGTCTAGTAGCGTAGCCGGTCAAGGAGTCTTCGCTTAGTTTGAATCCCATATCTCCTAGATAACGTGCCATTTGAGATGCTATGCGCTCATATGTCAGAAAGTTAAGAAGGAAATCAGCGTCAGTGGTTGCACGGCTATTGAGTCCGTGAAGCATGGCGTGTGCTTGTACCATCAGGCCTCCTGCCAGCATCCACTCGTCGCAGGAGAAGTGCTGTGCTACCGCCAGGACTGTGCTCCACGGATGGGTTTGTGCGGGAATGTCAATTGTTTTCATCAGTTCTTCTGCTTTCTGCCAATGCTCGGAAATCTTCTCGGAACTCTTTAAGGAGACGGCTGAGCGTTTCCATCCCCGCGCCGTGTTCTCGCGCGTTCAATGAGTCGGCAAGATCGGCGGCGCATACGCCGAGCGGCATAGGACTTTCGCTTTTCGGCAAGAACTTGCAGATATGCAGTCGAACATTCGTTGGTCTGAAATCAGTGCGAAGCTTCATGTCTTGTATCAGGTTTTCTGCTGATTGCTCTGTCGTGTATCCCTCTACATCATCGGTGCGAGTTAGCCCGAAATGGGTTGCAAGTTCGCCTGTGGCACTGGAGGGGCGAATTCGTTGCGATAATTGCTCCAAGCGAGTGTCGCGGCACCAGAAGTCAATGACAGTTGATCGGTTGCGACATAGGGATATCAACTCTTCTGCATCCATGTTGGCCAGTCTTTTTCTGAGTCGTGATTTCTCAGAAGGGCTTATCCAATCTGGGGTCTTGCCGGAAATGAGATACAGGGAAGCCAAGGCGATTCGTTGTGATAAGACTCTGCCACCGCTCCGATTCTGACGACGTAATTTACGTACAGAGGATGAAACTATAAGCAGACGATGGCTGACCTTCTCGTAGTCAAGCATGCCTTGAGAAGCCATTGCCCGTATGCGTCGGGTGCTGACACCAAGTTGTTCAGCGGCTTCGTTCGTGGTGAGTAGGGTGTCCGCCGTTCGTATTGTCATATGACAATTATATACACAACTATACCGATATGGGTATAGTTGTGTTGACTTTTTCAGTTGAGAATAGATTGGTGGTTGCTTACGTAAACAACAATGCACTCGTTTTCTTTGAGGCTTCTGGAGCCGTTGCTGCGGATAGAGGCGGTTCAGTCGGTGAAGCAGGACTGAGGGGCAGTGAATTAATCAATGAACTTACGGCGCGGCATACTGGCTGATGAATGGTTGGCGGACAGCAAATAGTTGCCGTCCGCCAACCATTCTTTATAGATTCCCAGTACGTCCCATTGATTGAGTAGCTTTGAATTCATGACTTCCAATACCCTTCGTATGTCTACTCTGTTCCTGCGCACCCTGCGCGAAGACCCGGCCGACGCGGACGTCGATTCCGCCAAGCTTCTTCAGCGCGCCGGTTACATCCGCAAGGCCGCCCCCGGCATCTGGACCTGGCTGCCTCTGGGCCTGCGGGTCCTCAACAAGATCGAGGCCATCATCCGTGAGGAGATCAACGGCATCGGCGCCCAGGAGGTGCATTTCCCGGCTTTGCTGCCGCGCGAACCTTATGAGGCGACCCATCGCTGGGAGGAATACGGCGATAACATCTTCCGTCTGAAGGACCGTCATCAGGCCGACTATCTGCTTGCCCCCACCCATGAGGAGATGTTCACCCTCCTGGTCAAGGACATGTACTCCTCATACAAGGACCTGCCGGTCACGCTGTACCAGATCCAGACCAAGTACCGCGACGAGTTCCGTCCGCGCGCCGGCCTTATCCGTGGCCGCGAGTTCATCATGAAGGACGCCTACTCCTTCACCATCGACGAGGAAGGCATGCGCAAGGCCTACTACGACGAACGTGGTGCCTACGAGCGCATCTTCCAGCGCCTTGACCTCAAGTACGTGCCGGTGTTCGCCATGTCCGGCCCGATGGGAGGCTCCGCTTCCGAGGAGTTCCTCGCCCCGATGGCCATTGGCGAGGATACTTTCGCCCTGGCGCCTTCCGGCAAGGCGTGGAACGTCGAGGCGCTGCACACGCCAGAATTGCCTGAGATCGATGCGTCCGACACCCCGGCTGCCGAAAAGCGCCCCGCTCCGGACGCCAAGACCATCGAGAAGATGATCGAACGCGCCAACGCCGATCATCCGCGCGCCGATGGCCGCGAATGGCAGGCATCCGACATCCTCAAGAACGTGGCGATCACCGTGAAGCACGCTGAGGACGAGGACCACGACGAGCCGTGGCGTGAGGTTGTGGTGGTCGGCGTGCCTGGTGATCGCACCGTGGACATGAAGCGTCTGGAGGCTCAGTTCGCTCCCTCTGAAATCGAGGAGGCCACCGAGGAGGATCTGAAGGCCCATCCGGAACTGGTGATCGGCTACATCGGACCTATGGTGCTCGGCCCGCAGGCCGAGGCCGCCGGTGTCAAGAACCCGGCCCGCTACTTCGTGGATGCCCACGTGGTCAAGGGCTCCGCATGGTTCACCGGTGCCGACGAGGATGAGGTCGATTACTACAACCTCGTCTACGGCCGTGATTTCGAGGCCGACGGCGTGGTCGAGGCCGTGGAGGTCCGTCACGGCGATATGAGCCCTGATGGTTCCGGCCCGTTGAGCTTCGAGCGTGGCGTGGAGATCGGCCAGGTGTTCCAGCTGGGACTCAAGTACTCCAAGGCTCTTGATCTGAAGGTCCTTGACCAGAACGGCAAGGCAGTGCCGGTGTGGATGGGATGCTACGGCATCGGTGTCTCCCGCGTGCTCGCCTGCATCGCCGAAACGCATCACGATGAGGCTGGCTTGGCATGGCCGTCCGTGATCGCCCCCGCCCAGGTGCATGTGGTGGCCACAGGCAAGGACGACAAGGCCTTCGAAGGCGCCGAGCGCCTGATCGAGGAGCTTGAGGCCAACGGCGTCGAGGTCATCTATGATGACCGCAAGAAGGTCTCCCCGGGCGTGAAGTTCAAGGACGCCGAGCTGATTGGCGTGCCGACCATCGCCGTGGTAGGTCGTGACTTCGTCAACGACGGTACCATCGAGATCCGTGACCGCGACGGCGGGAACAAGGTCGCCGTGCCCGCTGAGGAGGCCGTGAAGACACTGCTCGAGCGTCTGTAAGGCCGCTGGCCCGCGAGGCCGGGCAGAGCCCATGCTGATAGGCTCATACTGAACGGTGTAAAACGCCATCCTGCCGACGCAGGGTGGCGTTTTACATGCTCTGAGGGCGTCGACCAGCAACGATTCTGCCATTGGATTCGGCCGGCCGTTGGATTTCCGCCACAATGGGCGCGAACTTGGCAGAATCGTTGCTGGTCGGGTAGTCGAGTGCCGTCTCGGTGGCAGAATCATTGCTGGTCGGGTTGTCGAGTGTCGTCCCGGAGGCAGAATCGTTGCGGATATCCCCTCGGATGTGCATGACGGTGGATAGCCGAAAGTTATCCACAGCACCTCCAACCCGGTCATAGTATCCACATTTGCCGGCCGGGCTTGCACGGGTGGATCATGCTCCTTCACAGTGGAAACTACCGCCTGCTGCCTGCTCGCAATGATGCGAACGACGGTCAGGCGGTCCATGACAACAGCGTCAAGTGAAAGGACTAATCATGGCAAACCAGCAGGCATCTGTTACGATGACAGGATTTGTGGCCAGCGACCTGGTCAAAGGAGGGAATGACAATTTCGTGGTGCTGTCTTTCCGCATGGGAAGCACCCGTAGCCGGTTGAATCCCAATACCCGGCAGTGGGAGGATTTCGGCACGGCGTGGATCACTGTCAAGGCATTCCGTTCCCTGGCCCTCAATGGGTTGCAGTCGATTCGCCGCGGTGATCGGATCATTGTGGTCGGTGTGCTGAATACCGAACAATGGACCAACGAACAGGGTGAGGTACGCAGCCGGACGGTTCTTGAAGCCAGCAATATCGGGCATGATCTGACTTTCGGCACTACGAATCTTGCGAAATCGCAACGGGCGAACGGCAATGGCAATGGCACTGCCGGGGCAGCAGCAGGTTCCGGGGATGCTGCCAGCGGCAATGCGCCCGCTGATGGTGCCGAAGGCCGCGATGCCGGCAGCGGGGTGGCGCTGCCGCAACGTCCGGTGCCGCCGGTCGAATTCGATAGTGCCGTTTCCCGGCAGGCGCCGTCCGATCCGGGAACGATGCCTTCCGGTGTGGCCGTCGAACAGCCTCAGACGGCAGTGCAGGAGTCGTATGGCGATGATTTTGCCGATGAGCCGGACATATAGCCGCGCATCTGATCGGATATGTGACTGTCGTGATATGCAAAGGCCTACAGCCGCATGCGTATCACGACTGTAGGCCGAAGCAGGTGTGTTATGAGGTGAGGATTGTTCTGAGGATTATCTGGTGGGTTGCGTCACCAAATACGTACGCGGTCGGCGGGGTCGAGCCACATGGCGTCGTCCTTGGTCACGCTGAATGCGTCGTAGAAGAAATCCACGTTGCGGGCGATGCCGTTGGTGCGGAACTCGGCCGGCGAGTGCGGGTCGATCTGCAGGTACTGTTCTGCCAGCTCGTCGCGGTTCTTGGTGCGCCAGATGGAGGCGTAGCTCAGGAAGAAGCGCTGCAGGCCGGTGAAGCCGTCCATGTCGGGCGCGGTATCCAGCAGTGCCTTGATTGCGGACGGGGAGCCGTCCTCGGCCTTGCCTTCGGCTTTGCCCAGCGCGAATGCATAGGCCTTGAGCGCGATGTTCACGCCGCCCAGGTCGCCGATGTTCTCGCCGATGGTCAGCGCGCCGTTGACGTGCGGGGCCTTGTCGGGCTCGTCGGCATACTTCTCCGCCAGCTGCAGCGGTACGAATCCGTTGTATTGGTTGATGAGCGCCTTGGTCCGGGCCTCGAAGTTCCTGCGGTCCTCGTCGGTCCACCAGTTGTTGAGCTTGCCGTCGCCGTCATACTGCGAACCCTGGTCGTCGAAGCCGTGTCCGATCTCATGACCAATCACCGCGCCGATGCCGCCGTAGTTCGCCGCGTCCTCGGCGTCCGGGTCGAAGAACGGGGGCTGGAGGATGGCTGCCGGGAAGACGATCACATTCATCGTCGGCTCGTAATAGGCGTTCACGGTCTGCGGATTCATCAGCCACTCGTCCTTGTCGACCGGTTTGCCGACCTTGGCAAGCTGGTATCCGGTCTCGTAGAGGGCCGCGGCCTTCATGTTGTCGGCGAGCAGGGCGTCGGCGTGCACGTCCAGCGCCGTGTAATCGCGCCAATGGTTCGTGTATCCGATCTTCGGCGTGAACTTGGTGAGCTTCTCCAATGCCTTCGCCTTGGTGTCATCGCCCAGCCAATCCGAGTTGGCGATCGAGACGCGGTAGGCGTCGATCAGGTTCGCGACCAGCTGCTCCATGCGGCGCTTCGCGCTTTCCGGGAAGTGGCGGCGTACATATTCACGGCCCACGTCCTCGCCGCAGATGCCGTTGACGAGGCTCACGCCACGCTTCCAACGGTCGCGCTGCTTCTTCTGGCCGGAGAGCACCTTGCCGAAGAAGTCGAAGTTCGTCGCGTCGAATGTGCGGGACAGGTATGCGGCGTTGCCGACGATCAGGTGCACGCGCGCCCACAGCTTGAGGTCATCCAGGTCGGCGTCGTTCCAGAATGCGTCGAGACCGGTGAGGAAGCTCGGCTCATGGACGATGACTCGCGCGAACACCGAACGGAAATCGATGGGCTGCACGGCGGCGGCGGGGGTCGCGTCGTAACCCGCCTGCCAGGCGTCAATCCATGCGTCCAGGTCGAAGTGGCTCAATGCTGCCTTGAGATCGGCGTAATCGGTGGGATTGTAGGTTTTCACCGAATCGCGCGTGGCCACGTTGTCCCAATGATTCGCCGCGATGCGCGTCTCCACGTCAAGCAGACGCCGGGCCATGTCGAGGGCCGTCTTGCTTGGTGTGACGGCGGAAGTCTGCGTGCTGCCGTCTTCGGAATCGTTGTCGTCGATGCCGCGCGGCAGCTCATCGCCCTGGTTCGGGTTGTCTTCGGCGGCGGGCGCATAACCGGCGTTCACCAGCTGGGTGGCGACCATCGTCACATAAGCCTCGCGCACCGGCGTGTAATGGTCCTCGCGATAATACGCCTCATCGGGCAGCAGGATGCCGGCCTGTTCGATGTGCGCGATGTTGTATTCCGGTGCGCCGGGGTCGCCGTACACGGCGAGGCCGAACAGGTCCGGGCCGTCGACCGCGCTGAGGCGGCCGAGCACGCGAGTCAGCTCGGCCTTATCCACGACGTTGTCAATCGCCTCAAGGTCAGCCTTGAGCGGCGTGATGCCGGCCGCCTCGATTGCTTCGGTGTTGAGGAACGAGTGGTACAGCGCGCGCGACTTGGTGGCGGGGCGTTCCGACGCGGACGACTTGTCGGGATCGGCGTTGTCGCCGTCATCCTCGAGGATCTCGCGCACCTGATTCTCGGCGTCCTCGGCGAGCTTGTCGAAGGAGCCGTAGCGGGAGCGGTCGTCGGGCAGACGATAGGTGTCGATCCATGGGCCGTTCACGTAGCGGAACAGGTCGTCGGTCGGCTTGATGACGGATGAGAACGATGCCGGGTCGATGCCCGACTTCAATGATGCTTGATCTTGTGTCATGCTCCCAGCCTAATCATCGTGGGGGAGAAGCGCCGGCGATGGACCTGGCCGAGAGCTGATTCGTGTGGTTGCGTGCTGTGGGCGTGGATGGCGGGACGAGGTTTCTTCGGATGTGACTGTGCCGTATGCGTCCGCACGGTTGTAAGGCAGACAGCGGAGCTGTCTGTAGGTAACGTGCGAGCCGACAGGTGAGCCAGCAGGCGCTGTGCGAGAAGCGCGTCCCCGGTTGCAGGACGGGGTGTCAGCGAAGCTGACTGGGGAGAGTAAAAGCGCTAACCCCCTCAATTATCTACGAGACAGACCACCAGACACATAACCATGCAATGCGCAACGTTATGCCCATGGCATGAATTAGACAGTATGCCTAACATAGGTATCGGAATCTGAACTATGGGATGCGAAAGGAGCCATCATGAGCGATCCGAACACTCCGAACGGCGATAACCAGAATCCTCAGCAACCGCAGTATGGCGCATATGACAGCAATCACGGCGGCCAGTATCCGCCGCAGCAAGGTGCGCCGCAGGGGCAGCAGGACAACCAGCAGTATCCGCAGGGCGGCCCGTACCAGCAGTCGTATTACGGCCCGTACGCCACCAATCCGAATGGCAATCCCTACGCCTCCTCCCAGTCGTACGGACAGTACGGTCAGAATGGGCAAGGCCAATACAACCAATACAGTCAGGCAGGCCAGCCGGGTCAGGCCGGTCAGCCCGGTGCCGGTGCCAACGGCAATCCCTTCGGCGCGCAGCCCGGCTGGTACGCCGGCGACTTCAATCCCTTCCGGCTGTTCGAGGAATGGCTGCCGCAGAAGGCCAAGACCACTGTCCGCGTGATCTACGGCGTGGTGGGTGTAGCGGCCATCGCGCTGGGTGTGGCGTTGCTGTTGGTGCCGAACAAGACGCTGGCATTGGCTGCGCTGCTGCTCGGCGTCTATTTTGTGATCTCCGGCGTGGTGCGCATCGTCAGCGCCCTGGTCACCCCGATGCTGCCGGGTGGCTGGAGGGTGCTTGATGTGCTCATCGGCATACTGCTCACGTTCGGCGGCGTGGTCGTGGTGCGCAACTACGGCCTGACCGGTCAGACCCTGGCGCTGCTGATCACGCTGATGGTCGGTTTCGGCTGGATCATGGAAGGCGTGATGGCGCTTGTGGAATCCTGGCGCATCCCACGCTCCGGTTGGGCGGTCGCCTACGCCATCATCTCCATCATCGCCGGTTTCGTGGTGCTTATGAGCCCGCTGAGCTCCACCGTATTCATGGTGATCTTCGGCGGTTGCGCCATGGTGGTCATGGGCGTCACCGCCCTGATTCGCGCATTCACCTTCGGCAAGCCGCGGCAGTAGCGGTGTTTTCCTGACGCGCCGACGGGTCCGCGAAGCGTTCCTGGGGAGTCCATTCCCCGGGGACGCTTTGCGATGTGCGTCCGTATCGGACATGTCTACAGGGTTGTTCGGCAATCCGGGATTCCCGATTCCCGACTCCTGATTCCTGATGATTGGGAATTGCGAATGTGATTACCGGAAAAACGTAGATGGCGTGTGGGCGGACATCGGTAACTGTTGTAATCGCAACGGCTTCTGGCGATTGACGCCGGGACGGGTTAGTATTGAGAACGACTTTCAGTAAGAAGCCTATAGGTAGAAAGAACCTCATGATCGAATTGAAGACCCCTCGTGAAATCGAGGAGATGAAGCCCGCAGGCCGTTTCGTCGGCGGCATTTTGAAGGAGCTGCAGGAGACCACCAAGGTGGGCACCAACCTGCTTGAGATCGACGAGTTCGTCCACAAGAAGATCGTGGACCGCAAGGACGCCGAATCCTGCTACGTGGATTATGCGCCGGACTTCGGCACCGGCCCGTTCGCCCACTACATCTGCACGTCCGTCAATGACGCCGTACTGCACGGCATTCCGTACGACTACAGCCTGAAGGACGGCGACCTCGTCTCGCTCGACCTCGCCATCTCCGTGGACGGCTGGGTGGCTGACTCCGCCGTGAGCTTCGTGGTCGGCAACGACCCCGACCCCGAGGATCTGCGACTCATCAAGTGCACGCAGGAGGCGCTCGCCGCCGCCATCGACGTGGCCAGGCCCGGCAACCGTCTGGGTGACATCTCCAACACCATCGGCGACATCGCCCGTGAGTACGGGTACCCGATCAACCTCGAGTTCGGCGGCCACGGTGTGGGCCACATCATGCACGGCGACCCGCATGTGCCCAACGACGGCAAGGCCCACCACGGCTACAAGCTGCGCGATGGCCTGGTCATCGCCATCGAACCGTGGTTCCTTAAGACCACGGACGAGATCTTCCAGGACCCGAAGGACGGCTGGACCCTGCGCTCCGAGGATGGCTCCCGTGGTGCCCATTCCGAACACACCATCGCCATCACCGAAAACGGCCCGATCATCCTGACCGACCGCACCAACCTGTGACCATTCGGCGGCACTTGGCTTTTGCCAGGTGCCGCCGCGTTGTGAGACAGCAACTTGCGCTGAAACATGCATGCCATATAGTGAGCCATACTTTTGAGCCGAATGGCGAGTTCCATCGGCATCGGCCCGTGCGTAAGGGGAGACAGGTATGGCAACAGCCCAGCTGAATGTGGATGACAGCAAGTACACGCTGCCAGTGGTCAAAGCGACCGCAGGTGCGGACGGCATCGTGGTGTCCAATCTGCGCAACGATGGCTGGGTGACGTTGGATCCCGGATTCCTCACCACTGCGCAATGCGAGTCGAAGATCACCTATATCGACGGGAAGCATTCGATTCTGCGCTATCGCGGATATCCCATCGAGCAATTGTGCAATCAGTCCGACTTCCTCGAGGTCGCATGGCTGCTGAGACATGGCGAGCTGCCCACCAAGGAGCAGTACGAGAAATTCGTCTCCGCCATCAACCATCGCACGATGGTGGGCGAAGACTTCCGCACGTTCATGGGCTCCTTCCCGCGCACCGCGCACCCGATGAGCGTGCTCGCCTCCGCCATCAACGCGCTGGCCACGTTCTACCCGGACACCACCGACATCACCGACTCCGACCAGCTGGATGAGGCCGCGGTCATCATCATGGCCAAGGTACGCACGATTGTGTCCTACATCTTCCGCCGCCGCCGCGATGAGCCGATGCTCTACCCGGATTACGCGCGCGGTTATGTGGACGACTTCCTGCGCATGTGCTTCGCCGTGCCGTACGAGCCGTTCGAATCCGATCCGCTGTATGTGCACGCGCTCGGCCGCCTGCTGATCATCCACGCCGACCATGAGCAGAACTGCTCGACGTCCGTGGTGCGCATCGCCGGTTCGGCGCATGCCAATCTGTATTCCGCTGTGGCCGCAGGCGTCAACGCGCTGTCCGGACCGCTTCATGGTGGCGCGAACGAGGCCGTGCTCCGCCAATTGAAGGCCATCCGCGACTCGGGCAAGTCCGTGGCCGAATTCGTCTCCGAAGCCAAGGCGAACGGGCAGAAGATCTCCGGGCTGGGGCATCGTGTCTATAAGTCCTATGATCCGCGTGCAGCGATCGCCAAGCAGTATCTGGAGAAGATCATGGAGCGCGAGGACACCTCCAAGCTGCCGGCCGACGAACGTGCATTGTTCGACGTGGCTGTGGAGCTGGAGCGCATCGCGTTGAGCGACGAGTATTTCGTCTCGCGCAACCTGTATCCAAACGTGGACTTCTACACGGGTTTGATTTATCGTGCCATCGGCTTCGATCCGGCCATGTTCACCACGCTGTTCGCGCTTGGGCGCATTCCGGGATGGATTGCCCAATACCGTGAGATGCTCGCCGACCCGAACACCAAGATCGGTCGCCCGCGTCAGGTCTACACCGGTGCCGTGGAACGAGACTACGTGCCGATGGATGAGCGGTAGTGAATGCTTGTTGAAGCTCCCCGTAATGGGGAGCTTTTCGTTTTCAAACTGTTGTACATTCTGTATTTGATTTCTCGAATGCTGTTTATATAGCAACATAATTAATATACTATGCTAAACATGTCTGTTAAACTTCAGTTTGCACGTCTGTAACGGTATTTGTATATAGTGATATTTGAATCAAAGAAGATAAATATCAAATAGGAAAAGGGGGTGTGTTATGATTAAAAAAAGAGTAATTGCTTCCGCAATTATTGCTGTATTCTTGGTATTGCCTATATCTGGTAATGCCACCTCCGAAATAACATATGATTCAAAACAGTATACAGTTTCTGCTCCAATCCCGAATGAAATAAGAAAGAAGCTCGTTAGTCCATCTATAGATTCATACTCACGAATTCCGCAAGATACAAGAGTTGTTGTTGATCGTATACGCTCTATTGACGATAATAGACAGATAAATGGCGTTGAATATTTTCCTGATGAAAAAAGCGTCAGGATTTACGCTGCTGGTGATGTGTCATATTATGAATCATTGATAAGAGGCAGCGATTCCAGTATACCGATAGTACTCATTAAATCAGCATATTATCCCAGTGAACTACATGATGCAATTCAGGATATCCTCTATAGAACATCGAATTTTAATGATCATTTAACATCAATTGCTCCGAAGACTGATGGCTCTGGAATCGTTGTTACTGTCGATGTACCGGATTCTCAATCCGTAGCGTCTATTGATATGCAAGCGCAAAGTATTGCAAGCATACCAGTAGAGTTTAATTATGCCGAAAAGATGGAGTCTGCTATTCGTTTCGGTGACACGATTCCTTATTCTACTGGCACATTGATGAGCAGTGATTTGGGAACTGCTTGTACTACCGCATTCTGGGGTACAAATGCCCATGGTGAACAGGTTATTACTGCTAATCACTGTGATACCACGCGATCGTGGAAGATGGGCGCATATGACAGTTCTGCTTTATTAGGTGCCGGCAAAGCAAGTAATTATACCGAGTCTGATGTTGACGGAATTAAAATGACAAGTTCTCTTCAAAGGAGTCCCACTATGTATTGGGGGAATTATTTGGAGAATAATGTGGTGGCTTTACATGGTATTGCAAGAGAGCCGATAGTTGGTGATTATGTTGTATACAATGGTAGTTTTTCTGGAACAGTCGCGAACAATATAGTTACTGCTGTTAATCTCACTATCAATTATGGCAACGGCAAGGTATATGGTGGTTTAGTGAAAACAAAGCAGCAGAATGAGATACCTGCAGCTGGCAATGGAGACAGTGGTGGGCCGGTGGCTATGGTTGATGCTTCTGGTAGGGTTTACGCAGAAGGAATTATTAGCGGAATATATCAAGGGTCGAATTCTTGTACAGGAATTCCGGCAGATGACTACCGTAAATGTAGCTCTATTGTTACGTATGCGCCTTTGCTCCCATACCTAGAGTCTGAGTGAACTGCTGTTTACGTGAGTCAATGACGGCTATTGCGGTTGAGTTGATGAGAGTGTTTCAGCGGGGCACAACCGCGGCCGAGTCGTAAATATGCTTCGTTGGGAATGATTCAGTGGGGCAGGATCTTGGGTGGGCCGTGGTTTTGCTTCATTGGTGAATCGTAGTGGGGTGTTCTGTTGACTGGATCGAGGTTTTGCCTCTCTGGATTGGGTTCAGCGGGATATTCTTTCGTCCGGGCCGAGGAACTGCCCCGTTAGGATGCTTCCAAGCGGGGCAGTTCCTCGGTCCAGACGCAAGAACGCCTCACTGGAATACCAAGTGAGGCGTTCTGTCGCGCATCAGATGGACGCGGCTGTGCCGCGACGGCTTCATAAGAACTGACTACGTCAGTTCTGAGTGTGTGCTGATGCGTGCGGCATCGAGGCGCACCGAGGGAAGGCGTACGAAGGTACGTCGACCGAGGAGCAACGAAGATGACGCTCCATCGGCGCACACTCAGTTCTTATGAAGCTTGGCGTTGAGCTCAATCCCCACCTTCCGGTAGCGGGCCTCGATGCGGCCGCTCACAGAGTTGCGGATGAACAGGATGTTGTCCTTGCCGGACAGGTCGGCGCCCTTGACCACGTCGAGCGGCTCCCCGGCGGCTGCCTTGGCCTTGTCCCAGACGGTGATCTTGGTGCCGGCGGTCACGTAGAGTCCGGCTTCGACGACGCAGTTGTCGCCCAGTGAGATGCCGATGCCGGCGTTGGCGCCGAGCAGGGAATGCTCGCCGATGGAATTGCGCAGCTTGCCGCCGCCGGAGAGGGTGCCCATGATGGAGGCACCGCCGCCGATGTCGGAGCCGTTGCCGACCACGACACCCTGCGAGACGCGGCCTTCGACCATGGAGACGCCGAGCGTGCCGGCGTTGAAGTTCACGAAGCCGGCGTGCATCACCGTGGTGCCTTCGGACAGGTAGGCGCCCAGACGCACGCGGTCGGCGTCGCCGATGCGCACGCCGGTGGGCACCACATAGTCGATCATGCGCGGGAACTTGTCCACGCCGAACACGTTGACCGTGGCGGCCGGGGCGGCGGCCGGCAATCCGGCCTGTGCGGCGAATGCGAGGGCCGCATCGGTGGCGGCGCGCTCCACGTCGGCCTTGCGCAGGGTGAAGTCCTCCACGGCGAACGGGCCGTAGTTGGTCCAGACGACATTGTTGAGCTGGGCGAAGATGCCGTCGAGGTTCAGCGTGTTCGGCTGCGCCATGCGCATGCTGAGCAGGTGCAGTTTCAGATAGGCGTCGGCAGCGGAGCTGATCGGCTCATCAAGCTCGCTGACCGTGAACACGGGGATGCGGCGGATGCCGCGTGCGTCGGCCGCATCATGGGCCAATGTGCCGAAATCGTGGTTCGGGCGGTCGGTTTCGGACGGCGCCTGACCGAGGGTCAGCTCCGGATACCAGACATCAAGGGTGTTGCCGGCGGCGTCCACGCTGGCCAGACCCCAACCCCATGCGGTGCGCTCTTCGCTCATGTATGTGCTCCTTCGTGAATGTGTGCATGCAACTGGATTGCCATGCGATGGTTCCCACCTTAGTGCACATCCGGATGATATGCGGCCGCCATCCTACGACCGGCATCATAAAGCCGGTTGCGCAGCGAATCCGGCTCGATGATGGCCACGCGGCCATCCCAGGAATACTGCAGCGCCCACCAGAACACGGCCTTTTCGGGGGCGTTCACGATGACTTCGAACTGCTCGCCATCAGGCGAATGCTTGATCTGCGGATCGTCGAACCATTCGAAGACGTTGTTGAGCATCGGGCGATCCCGTATGGCGATGCGGATGCGCACCGGTTCGTCGGCCACCGGATAGGGGCGGTGTCGCATGAAATCCACGGCATCGAACCCCTCGGACGCCGGACGCTCCATTCTCAGAGGAGCTTCGTTCGCCCCTTTGGTGGTGACGCCCGCGATGCGATTGACCACGAAGATGCGCAGTTTGTCCTCACCGTGACGATGGCAGATCAGGTAATAGCGGCCGTTCTTGTACACCATCTGATAGGGATCCACTGTGTATAGACCGGTATGGGTGCCGGACTGCCCGTCGGCATGGGTATGGCTGGTATGCGGGACCATGGTGCCGTCAGGCCCGTAATCGCAGTATTGGAATGTGACGGCGTGGCCGTCTTCGATGGCCTGGTTGAGCTGGTCGATGGTGGAGAGGAACTCGCTGTTGATATGCGTGTATGCGGCGACGTGATTGAGATAGTCGATGGATTCCCCGGCCGCGCCGGCCAGTTCGCGGATTTTGCCCACCAGTTCATCCAATGTGTCCAGACTGATGCGCGAGAGCGTCAAGCTGTCGGCCAGAAGCCGCATTTCGGCGGGGGAGAGGAACGCGTCCAGATACCATCCCGGTTGCGGGTCCTTGCATTCCACTGCGGCGACATCAGCCTCGGTGAGGTAGCCGACCCGGCGACCCAGAAACTCCGTGGATGCGAGCTTGTGCAACTGGTTGCGCACGGTTTTGGGCGTGGGCAGCTCATCGGGATCGTTCACATGGTGCATGGCGGCGAGATGGTCGAGGATCTGCCTCACGGAAAGCCCATGTCCGAAATAGCTGTGACGCCACAGCACCTCGAAGATCTCCAAGGCGGCATTGCCCGCATAGGTCTTGCGTTTGGAGGTCTCGCCTGCATGTTGCGCGTTCATAGCCCTAAGGCTACCGCGTATTCGTCTAGGATGGGATTGTTTGCATGTGCATTCGGTCGGTGCTTCCGACCGATGCGGCAGTACGGAATGGATTCGGAAGGAGACGCACGCTCATGGTTGGAGGTTATGGCGTGTTCGGGCGTATCTCCGACAATGCGCATGACGCCGATGCCGATTTCTCATATGATGATGCGCTCGGCGACGAATTCGATGACTTCGCCCGGCGTTGGATCCAGCGTCGCCGCAATCCGCATGGTGGCGCCGCTGGCACGGAATCAGACGACTTCGGTTCGAGTGATATTGGAAACGATATCAGTGGCAATATCTCCGGGGATGCCGTATTCGGCTCGGGTGATTCGCTGACCGCCGATGACATGCCTGTGCCGTACGCGCACTCTCCCTACATCCCCCAGGCAGGCCGTGCCGCATGGTTCGATGACGGATACGGCGGTGATGCCGGCAACAGTGGTTCGTCGGCGGCATCCACGGCGCAGCCTGTTCCCATCGACGCGTTGCGCAGGGACGTGGAGACCACCGCCTCCCGGGCAGTGGTCTCACGGGCCCGAACCATCGCCAACAACGCCGACATCATGCTGATCGAACCGTATTACAGTGCGGATACACGCATCGGCTACGCCACGTTGGACGCCACCCTGCGCGGCACCACCAGTCCTTCCAGCCGATATCGCACCGAATTGCAGTTCTCCCTCGACACGGGGGATATGTCCGGCGGCTCATGCACGTGCCCGGCGTATGGACGCGGTTATGGCATCTGCAAGCATATGGCCGCGCTCGCGCTCGCTTTTTGTGACAATCCGCAACGGTTCGAAGGTTATCACGGCGGCGCGGTGCGGTCCTCCCGGGCGATGCTCGATTTCATGACACGCATGGATGAGCGGCGGGACCAGGACCGGCAACGTCGCCGCAATGCCGTGATGCAACGCATCGGTGCCGCAGCGGATTCATCCGCATCCTCCTCCCGCGCCGGACAGCGCAAGCAGCCTGCCACACGCGGTTATCAGGGGCCGCGTCAGACCGTCTCCGCCGGCCAGGTCAGACTCGCACCGATACTGAGCTTCATCGATGGCGTATGGAGTGTGGAATTCAAGATCGGTGCGTCGGTGAACGGCGCCAGCTACGTGCTGAAGTCGATTCCGCAGTTCGTGTTCGCCATGCAGCATGGCGAACACGTGGATTACGGCAAGAAGCTCGCCTTCACGCATACCCCGGGCATGCTCGATGCCGATTCCGGGCCATTGCTGGATTTCCTGCAATCGGCGTTGGACATCCGGCGTGCCGCAGAACAGCAGGACCGGTATTACGGGCATATCGCCATCGACAGGCATATGACGCTTTCTGACCGGGAAGTGGCTTCGCTGCTCGCATTGCGCGAGGGCATCGGCGTGCAATTGATCCTGGACACATGGTTCTCCGGTCAGGCTTCAGCCGTCGGCGTTGACGGAGGCGATCCCGGACTGCGGCTGCACCTGACCCGACGCGACTTCCGGACATACGGCCCCGATGCCGGATATCTGCTCACAGGCGCGCCGGCGGTGGAGGCCGTGGTGGACGCCGGGGCGGACTCATGGCTGCTGCTTGCGGCACCGAATCCGGTGAGCCATACCTCGGCCATGATGCTGCAGGCGCAACGCAGAAGCGCTGCCGGATGCCGTTTCGTGCGCTGCCCGAAGCAGCTCGCCCCGATACGTGGCCTCATCGGCGAACTGTTCGCACCTGACGGTGGAGGCCAGGTCGTCACCGGTGACGATATGGCGCTGTTCGCCCGCACATTGCTGCCTGAACTGGTCTCCTCGGGCCTGCTGGAATCACAGGACATTCCGCGGGAGCTCGTCGAGCTCGCCCCGGCCGAAGGGGCCATCGAGGTGTATCTGGACCGCACCGAGCAAGGTGTCGAATGCGAGGTCAAGGCCCGATACGGTGAAGCGAGCGTGCCACTGTTGCCTGCCGGCCCGGTGACCGGTGTGCATGACGGTGCTCCGGTCCGCACGGCGGTAGGCCGGGATTATGACGCCGAGCATCTGGCCCTGGATGTGGTGAAGGAATTCTTCGAGATGCCCGGCGCTGGCGCATCCGCGCATACGGGCGCCGCTGCTCGTAGACAGGGATTCCGCACCCGGACCGCTCGTGCCGCTGCTGCGCGTGAGGCGGGGCAGGCGCGGGCGAAACAGTCGGGTGCCGCCACCATCGACAGGAACGACACCACGCGCATCGTGCGTCTGTTCGATGAGGGCATCGCCGCCCTGCATGAGGTGGGCGACGTCTACACCACGCCCGCATTCGACAGGTTGTTGGCGCCCAAACCGCCGAGCGTCAAGGTGGGGTTGTCGGTCAAAGGCAATCTGGTGGAGATCTCGCCTATCGCCGATGAGGTGCCTCCGGATGAGGTCGGAGCGTTGCTCGCCTCGTATCGCCGTCGTCAGCGATTCCATCAGTTGAAGGACGGGTCGCTTGTCCGCCTCGACGGTGCGAATCTCGACACCCTCGACAGACTGGCCTCCGATCTGGAGCTCAGCGAACGGCAGCTTGACGGAGGCGTCATCGAATTGCCGGGCAATCAGGCGTTCCTGCTGGATGGCGAACTGCCCGATGACGGCTCGGACGTGGTCAAGGACGCCTCCTTCACCCAATACATCGACGACCTGGCGGTGATCGACCCGAATGCATACGAGGTGCCAGACAGTCTCAAACACGTGCTGCGACCATATCAGGCCGAAGGATTCCGATGGCTGAGCACCTTGTGCGACAAGGGATTCGGCGGCATCCTGGCCGATGAGATGGGTCTGGGCAAATCCGTGCAGCTCATCGCGTTGATAGTGTCCCGCTATCAGCGCGAAGACGCGCGGCATGACGGGCGATTGCATCCGTCTCTGATCGTCTGCCCGGCATCACTCGTCTACAACTGGGCTGCGGAATTCGCCAAATTCGCGCCAAGCTTCAACGCGGTGGTGGTGGCCGGCACGAAGACCGAACGCCGCAACGCCATCGCCCGTGCCTTCCACGCCGACGAACCCACGGTGCTGATCACGTCCTACGACCTGTTGCGCCGCGATGTGGACGACTACACCGCCGATAATGAGGACGGCCCTCGCCAATGCGAGATCATGGCGTTGGACGAGGCCCAGTACATCAAGAACCATGCCACGAAGATCGCCAAGGCCGTCAAATCGGTTGCCGCCGCCCATCGTTTCGCGTTGACCGGCACGCCGATCGAGAACCGGCTTTCCGAGCTTTGGAGCATCTTCGACTTCCTGATGCCGGGGTTATTGGGATCCTATAAACGATTCCGCGAACGCTACGAACTGCCAATCTCCAACGCCCGCGCGGCGGACGGCAGCACCGCCGAGGGACGCGCCGCCGCCGAAGTCAATCCCGAGTCCGCGCGCGTGGCACACAAGCTGCAGGCCTTGGTGGGCGTGTTCATCAAACGTCGTCTCAAACGTCAGGTCCTCACCGATTTGCCGGACAAGCTGGAGACCACGCTGACCGTGCAGCTGGAAGGCGAACAACGCAAGCTGTACGCCGCCCACGAGCAGCGGCTGAGGATGCAGCTCGAACACAGCGAGGAAGCGGATTTCAACACGTCCAAGATCCGTATCCTCGCCGAGCTGACCAGATTGCGGCAGATCTGCTGCGATCCTCGCTTGGTCTACGCCGACGCCAAAGACCAGTCGGCCAAACTCGCGGCCATCACCGAACTCGTGGAGACCTGTGTGAACGAAGGCAAGAAGGCGCTGGTGTTCTCGCAGTTCACCAGCTTCCTCGACCTCATCGCCGCACGATTCGACGCGGCGGGACTGCGGTATTACACCATCACCGGATCCACGCCCAAGAAACAGCGTCTGGTGCTGGTCGACCGCTTCAATGCGGACGACACCCCTGCGTTCCTGATCTCGCTCAAAGCCGGCAACACAGGCCTGAACCTGACCGGTGCGAGCGTGGTCATCCATGCCGACCCATGGTGGAACGCCGCCGCCCAGGATCAGGCCACCGACCGTGCGCATCGCATCGGCCAGACCGAGGACGTCAACGTCTATCAGGTGGTGGCCAAGGACACCATCGAGGAGCGCATCCTCGAGCTGCAGCACAGCAAAAGCGAGCTCGCACGGCAATTCACCGACGCATCACTCGCCTCCGACGAGACCGCGTCCAGTGCATTCGGAGCCGCGGCCTCGCCGTCCATCGCATCGCTCACCCGCGATGACCTGCTGGATCTGCTGGGCTGAGCTCCCACTGGTGGCGCGCATGGCTCTTCTCGCAGCGAATCGGCACGCCTTGCGTATGCGAATCGGCACACCTTGCGTCTTACAGGATCTGCTCCATGCCGATCTTGTAAGACGTGAGCCCCATGCGTTCGTAGAAGGCCTGGGCGCCGGGATTGCAGGACCAGACGTTGAGCGTCACGTTGTAGCAGCCGGACTCGCGCGCGAAATCCAGCACGAAACGATACAGCGCGGACCCCACATGACGACCGCGCGCCTGCTCGTCCACGCACAAGTCGTCGATATACAGCGTCGTGATGTCGGTGAGCACATGATTGTCCGGATGCTGCTGGAATACGCAGAACGCGTACCCCAGCAGCAGGCCGTCCGCATCCACGGCCACGAACACGGGGGTGCGGTCATCGGCGAGGATGCGTGAAAGCTCGTCGTCCGTGTATTTCTTGGCACCGCCCTTGAACAGATCGGGCCGCCCCTGATGATGCACCTGCGCCACCTGGAACAGCAGGTCATCGATGCGTGGCATGTCGGCGGCGACGGCTCTGCGAATCGTGAGTTTCTCCATATCGGCCAGTGTATCCTCCATGCCAAGCATCGGCGGCACCCGTGGTTTTGGCGGTGGATGGCCCTGCACCGCTTCGGCGATGCGATGGCAGTGCAATGGACGGAGGATACGCGGTTGCGTCCTACGCCTCGAACGGGAACTTCAGCCCCCACACGTCGCGGATCTGGTCCATCAGCTCCATGATGCGAATCGTATCCGCATGGGGCATGGCCTCGCATTCGGTCTTGCCGTCGAGCAAGGCGTTCGCCGCGTCAGCCACCTCGTACTCGTATCCGGTCAGTTGCGGCGGCACTGCGACGCTGCGCACGGGCTTGTGGTCATTGTCATAGATGTCGATGGTCTCCGGGTTGTTGATATTGGTCACCATAAGGTAGCCGTCAGTACCCCATACGTAGCCTCCGCGATCCGATGAGACCATCATCGAGCTCGTGGACACGCCCATTGCGCCGTCATCGTAATACAGCGTCGTGGAGTTCTGCGCGTCCACGCCTGTCTCATACGGGATCATCGAAGTGTCGATGTGTTTGATGGTGCGGCCATGATCAGCGCCGAGGGCCATATCAAGGAAGTTCAGCGGATACACGCCTACGTCCAGCAGAGCTCCGCCCGCGCATGCCGGATCGGTCATACGCGGCACCTTCCATACCGGGTAGCACAGGTTGGCGCTGGCCGAACGAACCTCTCCGATTTCACCGGAGCCGATGATCTCGTTGATCAGAGCGCGGCTCGGCATATACCGTGTCCAGATCGCCTCCGTGCACAGCATGCCGGTCTCCTGCGCCACGGCCAGTGTGTCACGGGCCTGTGTGGTGTTCGCGGTGAACGATTTCTCCACCAACACGTTTTTGCCGGCACGCATGCAGGCGATTGCCTGTTCGGCATGCAGGCTGTGCGGAGTGGCGATATAGACCAGATCCACATTCGGGTCCTCCATCAGTTCCTCATAGGAGCCGTAGGCCTTGTCCAGATGCCACTGGTCGGCGAATGCCTGGGCGCGGGCGGCATCGCGCGCGGCTACCGCATAAGGATGTATCAGATTCGTGTACTGCTCATTCGCGGCCATCTTCGTCAACGTGTCGGCCATGGTGTGGGCGATATTGCCAGCACCGAGAATGGCGACATTGACCTTGTCGCCGCTGGCTTCGAATTCGGTCCGCTTGCCGTTGAGTCTGCTCATCGTTCCTCCTTGAAAATGGTTAGACTATGGCAATTATAGAAGTCAGGGTGCTGTGCTCGGTCTTGTTGGTTGGTCCCTCGTAAGCGAGTTTGTTGTCCCAGCGGGTGGATAAAACCGGATTATGGACAACAGCAATGCAAAGCGAGCGACACCGGTCATGTCCCACAGGGCGCGGGAGATCAATCCATTCCGTGCGATGGTGTTCGGTGAGAAAGCGGACTCGATGATCGCATCCGGAATCAGCGTCATCAAGCTTTCTCTGGGCGAGCCGGACTTCGGCGCCCCGCCGGCAGTGCGGGATGCCATGCGTGAGCAGTATGACGGCCGCGCGCTGCCCTATACGGCCGCCATGGGCCTGCCGGAACTGCGCCAAGCCATTGCGGACTTCTACCGTGAACGTCATGATCTGGACATCGACCCCAAACGCATCTGCATCACCGCAGGAGGGTCGGCTGCATTGCTTCTGGCCACGGCATTGACCATCGACCCCGGTGACGACGTGATCGTCGCCGATCCGTCCTATCCATGCAACCGTGAACTCGTACGTTCGTTTGAGGGCAATGTGATCGATGTGCCGACCTCGGCGGCGACCAGATTCCATCTCAACGCCGATTTGTGCGAACGGTATTGGACCGATCGCACCAAGGCCGTGATGATCACTTCGCCGTCGAATCCAACCGGCACCACCATTGATTTCGATGTGCTGGCCGGAGTATGCCGTCTGGCCGCATCCCGAGGGGCATGGCGCATCGTGGACGAGACATACCTCGATCTGGCCGACCATGAGCCGGACGGCAGCGAGGTCAGGTCCGTGCTGTCCTGCGACCCGGATGCCATCGTGTGCAACAGCTTCTCCAAGTTCTTCGGAATGACCGGCTGGCGGCTCGGTTGGGCCATCCTGCCTGACGATGCAGCGGTGTTGGAGGCCGTGGACGATCTGGCCACCAACTACTACCTGTGCGCCCATACACCCACCCAGCATGCCGCGCTGGCCTGCTTCACGCCGGAGAGCCTCGCCGAATGCGAGGCGCGGCGTCAGGAGCTGCTTGCACGCCGCCATATTGTGATCGACGGGCTCAAGCGCATAGGCCTGCCGGTCGAAGTGGAGCCGAATGGCGCGTTCTACGCCTACTTCAACATCGAGCGCACGGGCCTTGATGCGTGGACGTTCTGCGAGCGGGCCCTGGAGGAGGCCCATGTGGCGCTGACCCCGGGTCGGGACTTCGGTGCCGCCACCGCCGATTCGCATGTGCGGCTGAGCTACGCCGCCTCGCGTGACGCGTTGAGTGAGGGGCTGAAGCGGCTCGGTCGGTTCGTGGAAACGCTGTGATGCAACGGCTGTGATGCAGGGGAGTGTTGTAGAGTAGCTACGTTTGACGAATGCCGTCTCCCTGCATTGTCGGTGGTGTTGATGATGCACGGGGCGCGGCTGGATATGTCTGTTGTGGGCAACGGTCTGCCACGCCGGTGCGCCGCAATGCGAGTGAGAGAAGAATATGGTTAATCTTCGTGCGCATACCACGCGACTCGGTGTGCTTGATATCGGTTCCAATACCATCCATATGCTTATCGTGGACGCGGCGCCCGGCGCCCGCCCCGAGCCCGAGGCCAGCACCAAGTCCACCGTCCGACTGATGAAATACCTCAAGGAGGACGGCTCCATAAAGAAGGCCGGTATCGAGGCGATTCTTGACGCGGTCTCCCAATGCATGACGCTCGCCGAGGAATATCAGATCACCCAGCTGCTGGTCATGGCCACGTCGGCGTTGCGTGAGGCTCCCAACGGCAACAAGGTGATTCACAAGATCGAGGAGATGATCGGGCAGGGCGTGACCGTGCTGTCCGGCACTGATGAGGCGCGACTCACATTCCTCGCCGCCCGCCGCTGGTACGGCTGGGACGCCGGGCGACTGCTGGTGCTGGATATCGGCGGCGGTTCTCTGGAAGTGGCCATGGGCTCGGACGAGGAGCCGACAGTGGCGCTGTCCGTGCCGGCAGGAGCGGGGCGTGTGACCGTCGACTTCCTGCCCACTGGCATGGCCACCCCCGCCGAGCTTGAGGACGTGCGCAGGAATGTGCGCAAGATTCTCGAGCCGATGGTGAATGCGTTCCCGCAGTCCAAGCATCCGAACCACGCAGTGGGCACGTCCAAGACCTTCCGCTCGCTGGCCCGCCTGTGCGGCGCGGTGATCCGCCAGCCCGGGCGCGAGGATACGGCGATCATGACCCGTGAGCAGTTGGAGGATTGGATTCCGCGTCTTGCGGCGATCGCTCCGGAGCAGCGCGTGGCGCTGCCGGGCATCACGCCGGAACGCACGATGCAGATCGTGGGCGGTGCTGTGGTGGCCGACGAGATTATGAAGGCGCTCAACATCCAGGAAGTGGAGATCTGCCCGTGGGCGCTGCGCGAGGGTGCCATCCTGCGCTGGCTCGACCAGTTCGGCCGCACCCGCCTCGGATTCTAGCGCTACTGCATCACGTCGATGGTGACGAGCAGGGCAGCGTGATCGGAGCCGGTGATCCTGACGGTCTTGCATTGCCCGGCCCGCATCCCCTGATCGAGCACCACATGGTCGATGCCGGCGAACATCGGCAGTCCCGGCCGGTTCGTCGGCCACGAGAACGTGAAGCCATGGCCTGAGATTCGCGTGGCGTCCAGGAACCTCGAGCCGAGGAATTCCCGGAATGGGGCGTGGTCATAGGTGGCGTTGAAATCGCCCATGAACACATATCGCGTATCGGTGTGGCCGCGCATGAGCCCGAGCTCGTCAATCGAGCGCTTCCACTGCCGCCAATAGCCGGGCACGGGTGCGGTGGTGTGTACGGAGACGAATCGGATCTGGTTGCCGCCCATGTCCACCGTGCCCGCGGGCATGAACGAGGCGCTGGAATTCACCTCGTCGTCCACCGGCTGGGAGAGCGGGGTGGCGGACCACAGACCGTTGCCGTAGACGCCATCCGATGAGGAGACGTTCGAATACGGCAGATAGCGTTCGATGCCGGCTTCCTTGAGACGCTGTACGAAGTCGTCGGTGGTCTCCTGAAGGGCGAGCACCTCGACCCGTTGGTCGCGGACCGTGTCCACGATGGTCTGGGCGTCCGCCTGCCCTTTGTACACGTTGAACGTCATCACGCGGGCGAAGGCGTCGGCTGTGTTCGCCTCGCTCGCTGCCACGGCGTTATATGCGGCCTGGGGGAGTGGGTCTGGCGAGTGGAAGAACGGATATTGCCAATAGCCGTTGATTACCACAGCGGCGACTGCGATCAGCGCGGCGAGCACCTTACGGGACATGATCGCCATGAGCATCGCGATAAGGCCAAGCAGCGCGAACCAAGGGGTTGCCGCTATGGCGACCGGCACATATGGCAACGCCTGCAGGTCGGCTGGCAGCGCGCGCGCCGCTGTACAGAGCATCGCGACGATGGCGAACAATGCTGCAAGGAAGCCGAGGAATCGATGGCTATTGTGATGATGCAGCTGCTCCTTGGTGTACGGCTTGGTCCGTGGGCGGGACTGTGAACGAGACCCTGCTTGCGATTGGGACTTGTTCGAGGAAGGCCGAGCGCCTGCTGACCGGGAGCGGGAGGACGCGGACTTGTTCGTGGGAATGCTCCGTGTGCGTGACATGTCATCCATCCTTACGTCCTGGGCGTCATTCCTGCACATCCGGCGGTCGCTCTTGCGTGACATTTACGCGAATGGACCCGGTTCTTTCGGATGTGCGGCAGGCCGGTGGATTCAATCGGGAATCCCTCGGCGACGGTTGCATGCCTGAGTGCATGCGCGAGTTGCTACTGTATCGTGCCGCGCTGGGGCGCGGGCTGATTTTGCCGGGTGGCTGACGAGTTCGCACCAAACCGGCACGAATTGTACGAATTGCCCACTGGCTATGTCCCGTGTACAATGAAACGTCGTTGCCCGGGTAGCTCAGTGGATAGAGCACCGCTCTCCTAAAGCGGGTGTCGCGCGTTCGAATCGCGTCTCGGGCACTTGGCGCCGTCGTTCGGCATTCATCCGTCATATGGTACGCGGACGTACCGGTGCGTATGCGATTGCTACCATAATCGGCTATGGCTATCGAATACACGGAAGAGAAGCGTTTCACTCAGGATCAGGTGCAGGAGCTGTTCCGCTCGGTCGGTTGGGAATCGGCGAACTATCCTGAGCGACTGTTCAAGGCGCTTCAGCATTCGGATACCGTGATCAGCGCCTGGGATGGCGGTCATCTGGCTGGACTGGTACGTGTACTGGACGATACCGAAATGGTGGCATACATGCATTGGGTGCTGGTCGATCCCGCCTATCACGGCCAGGGCATCGGTGGCCATATGGTCGAGCTGGTCAAGGCGAAGTACCGCGAGTACCTGTTCCTCGAGGTGATGCCAGAGGAGAGCAAGAACGCGCCGTTCTACCAGAAGCACGGTTTCCATCTGATGGAGGACGGTCGCGCCATGCAAATCGTCAACCGGGGCTGATTGAAGCCTGCATTATCTCGTGAAGACTGCGATTTGTCATGCCATGTTCACTATATGAATGATTGTCCATAGACTGAGCTAAGGGTATGGAATTCGTTCGTGCTGCGGTATGACTGGAAGCCATGAGCGAAAAGGAATATGACTATTACGTGGCCGGCCCGTTCTTCGATCCTGAGCAGACTTCGAGCATGGAGCGTCTGGAAAAGGTGCTGGAGGAGCATGGCAAGAAGCTGTTCAAGCCGCGATTCGTCAGCCAGATCGAGGAAGTCGGTCCGGAGGGATGCTTCGCGGATGATATCAAAGGCATCAATTCCTCCAAAGCGGTCATCGCGAACCTCATGGACGAGGATGCGGGCACGATGTTCGAGATTGGGTACGCGCATGCGCTGGGTATGCCGGTCTATGGCTATTTCGACGGATTGACGCCGATGGATCGCGTGAACCTCATGGTGGCGCAGGCCGTCGAGATGGTGTTCGCAGGTCCTGAAGACGTGGCGAAGTATCTGGAGACTGGCGAGCATACCGAGGTCGATTACATCCAGTTCTGACGGTGTGGTCCCATGTGCCGCACACGGTCGAAACAGTAGAGCGTGTAGCGTCCAGAAGTGAGCGGTGACAGCCTGTTTTGTATCAACGATGGAGTTACATAGAGGTATGACTGAAAACATCGCTGATGTGGCACACAATGAGACCACGATCGTCAAGCAGTTCACCAATCCGGTCAAGGAGCCGATCGACAGCGACATCAATCTGTTCGACCTGCTCGACCGCCGTGCCAAGCGCGATCCGGAAGGCGCCATGATCGAATACAAGGCCGAGGATGGTTCATGGCGTCCCTTCAGCGCCGAAGTGTTCCGCCGCATGGTCATCGATCTGGCGAAGGGTCTGATTGGACTGGGCGTCAACAAGGGCGATTCCGTGTCCATCGTGTCCCACACTCGTTGGGAGTGGACGGCGCTGGATCTAGCGATCATGTCCATCGGCGCGCTCACCGTGCCGGTGTATGAGACGAACTCCGCAAGCCAGGTCAGCTGGATCTTCAACGACTCCAAGGTCACGGTGGCGATCGCCGAGGATGACGGTCAGCGTGACAAGATCGAGTCGGTGCGTGATGAGGTGCCGACGCTGCGCAACGTGTTCGTGATTGACGCCGGTGGCCTTGACGCGATCAAGACCTATGGCGAATCGGTGACCGATGCCGAATTCTGGGAGTACAAGAACGCCTCCCACGGTGATGACCGCGCCACTATCGTGTACACGTCCGGGTCCACCGGCACACCGAAAGGTGTGGAGCTGACGCACCGCAACTTCGCGTTCCTGGTGCTTTCCGCCCTGCAGTACATGCCGCGTGCAGGCGCATGGCCGGATCGCCGGTTGCTGCTGTTCCTGCCGTTGAGCCACGTGTTCGCGCGATTCATGGAGTTCTTCAGCTTCGGCGGAACCATCACTCTGGCTCTGAGCTCCAATATGAAGACCATGGTCAGGGATTTCGAGACCTTCGGCCCCACGCTGCTGCTCGCCGTGCCTCGCGTGTATGAGAAGGTGTACAACGCCGCCTCCCAGCGCGCGGGCACCGGATTCGCCGGCAAGATGTTCGCCCGGGCGGCGGAGAACGCGCGCGCCTGGTCCAAGGCGGAGC
Source organism: Bifidobacterium sp. UTBIF-68 (assembly GCF_006408855.1). Lineage (NCBI taxonomy): Bacteria > Bacillati > Actinomycetota > Actinomycetes > Bifidobacteriales > Bifidobacteriaceae > Bifidobacterium > Bifidobacterium sp. UTBIF-68. The sequence continues at coordinate 128,862 of NZ_JFAN01000003.1, forward strand.
AGCGCGGGGAGAAGTTGCCGTTGGCGGGGCGCATCGCGCACGCGTTCTATGAGCAGGTGGTGTACAAGAAGATCCGCACGATTTTCGGGCCGAACGCCGATTTCGCCATCACCGGCGGAGCTCCGATGGATTCCGAGCTGTCCCACTTCTTCAACGGTATCGGCATGCCGGTGCTAGAGGGATATGGCATGACCGAAACCTGCGGGCCGGTGTGCGTGAGCCTGCCGGAGGACAACCGCATTGGCACCATCGGCATGCCGATGTGCGGCATTACGGCTGGCATCGCCGAGGATGGCGAGCTGGTGGTCAAGGGACCCCTGGTGTGCAAGGGGTATCACAACAATCCCGAGGTCACCGCTCAGCAGATCACCGACGGCTGGCTGCATACCGGCGATCTGGGTGACATCAATGAGGATGGTTTCATCTCCATCACCGGACGCAAGAAGGATCTGATCATCACCGCCGGCGGCAAGAACGTGTCTCCGGGTCTGCTGGAGGCTTCGGTGATGACCTCGCCGGTGGTCAACCAGTGCTTGGTGATCGGTGACAAGAAGCCTTTCGTGGCCGCTTTGGTGACACTGGATCTGGCGGACGCCAACGCGTGGCTGGAGGCTCAGGGCGCCAAGCCGGAGCCGGATTTGGCCTCGCTGGCGGGCAATGCCATCGTGCACGCCGAAGTGGAGCGTGCGGTCAATGCCGCCAACGAGGGTGTCTCCCGCGCGGAATCCATCCGCAAGTTCGAGATCCTGCCCGACGAGTTCACCGAGGCCAACGGCATGCTCACCCCGAGCCTCAAGACCCGTCGTGCGCAGATCGTCAAGCACTATCAGGAGCTCATCGACAACGTCATCTACGTGCCACTGAAGAAGTAGTCCGGCTGTGCCGCGAAGGGGGACTCAGTCCAGATTGGACTGGGCTGAGCCGTTAAGCGGGGAGCCCGGTGGGCTTCCCGTAGGCGAGGTGAGGCCGTAGGCCGAAGGGGAACTCAGTCCAGATTGGACTGAGTTCCCGCCGTGGCCTCGTTGGCGGCCTGCTGGGCCTGCGCCTGATCGAGTTTGGCGCGCACGTCGTTAAGCAATCCCTGCGCGCGCTGGGCCAGGGCTTCGCCGATCTCCCACTGGCGCATCGACTGATCGAGGCTCAGTCCGCCGGTCTCCAACGCCTGCACGGCTTGAATGAGCTTGTCGCGTGCCTCCTCATATGGCATCTGGGCGATGAGCTTGCGCTCCTCATCGGTCAGCGAAGAAGCCGGTGCGGTGTTCTTGTCGGTCATGATTCCTCCTCTTTTCCCTTGAAGCTTGCCCTATAGAGGCAAGCCGGCCGCGTAACGAGGCCAAGGGATGGTTGTCTATATGCAAACTGTAATGGTTGCTGTCGTTATTCGTTTGTCGAGGTGGTGATGGCGGTGATGACGCCCCTCTTCAACGTCACGGTGATATTGTCTCCGACGTTGATGGCTCCGGCATTGTCGACCACATGCCCGTCTGCGGATTGCACCACCGCATAGCCGCGATTCAACGTGGATTGCGGACTCAACGCGGTCAGGGATGCATGCGTCTTCTCGATGGTGAGTTGTGCGTCATCCACGATGCGGCGAAGACCGATGTCAAGGCGCTGCAATGAGTCGTCGATAAACCGCTGATGCGGCTCTAGCATGGTATGCGGCTGGGTGAGGCTTGGCCGATTGGCGTATCCCTCCACCAGACGAATCTCGTTCTCCACGCGGGAGCGCATGCGCAGACGCATACGGTCGATCGCGCCTTCGATGAGCTGCGACTGCTCGAATACATCCGGCACCACACGTTTGGCCGCGTCGGTAGGTGTGGATGCTCGCAGGTCGGCCACCAGATCGAGCAGCATCCAATCGCCTTCATGGCCGATGGCTGAGATTAACGGTGTTGTGCAGGCATAAGCGGTACGTACCACGCGTTCATCCGAGAAGCCCATCAGGTCCTCGAAGGAGCCGCCGCCGCGCGCCACAATGATGACGTCCACCGCAGGATCGGCGTCGAGCTGCTGGATGGCCTGCACCACGTCCGTCGGGCACTGCTCGCCCTGCACATGGACATGCACCACCTTGAATGTCACCGCCGGCCATCTCAGATTCACGTTGGTGATGACATCGCCTTCGGCACGAGCCTGAGGTGCGCAGATCAGTCCGATGGTCTTCGGAAATTCAGGCAGTGGGAGCTTGTGGTCGGCGTCGAACAGGCCTTCGCCTTTGAGCCGCTGGCGCAGCTCATCGAACATCGCCTTGAGGCTGCCGCCCGCGCCGACGCGCAGAATGGTGTCGCCTCGAAGTGAGAGCGAGGTGCGCTTCATCCATAGGTTCGGCTTGCCGTGGATGACCACGCGGTCGCCCTGCACGAATTCGCTGGCGGCCTGGGCGAAGCGTCCGAATCCGTTGACCTCCATCGCGATGTCTTCGACATCGTCGCGCAAAGTGAGATACGCCGAACCGGCTCTGCGCGTATTGATCTGCGTGATCTGCCCGGTGACCCAAGCCGAAGGCCAGCGATCCACCGCACCGTAGAACTTCTGGCTCAGCACGCTCACCGGCCAAGGGTTCTGCGCGGTGGTTTCCGCGGCACGTGCGGGAAGCTGGTCTACCGGCCTTGGACCGTCAGGCAGATTGATGGTGCCATCAGCACCTTGGGGCTGGCCAGAGGTGAAACCGGTGCCGGCCAACGAGGCGGCGGTAGGTGCCGCGCCCGTATATGGAGTTCCCATTGCAGTAGTCATGCCTTCCACTATAAATGCGCGAATCGATGAGGGTAAAAATTTACCCGCATCGATTCGTGTGCTTCCTATTCTTCTCGCTCTTCTCGCTGTTCGCGAGTGTAGAACTCATCGAAAAGGAATTCCTGCACGTGGCGCAGAGCCTCCTGACTGCCGCTGAGTTTGCTGAAGAGATCCGTGTTCTCGGCTTGCGACTCGAACAACGCTTTGAGGAACGCGGAGTCGAACGGTGTGCGGAAATCGGCTCGGGAATTGTTCTTGGCCTGCGTGCGAAGTTTGGCGTCTTTCTGTAGTACCGTCATCAGTCCTTCGAAATACTTGCGCGCTGGGTCGCCGAAATCGGCGTCGAACAGGTCGTTGAGGTAGTCGATGATTTTGGACAGATAGTCCTCATCATCGATGGTGGGCCCCACACCGACGCTGCCGGCGTTGTTCTTGACCGGTTCGCCTCCGGTCAGTGTGATGTCGGCACGTCCCTTGTTCTCGATGCGCAGCTGTGTCACCGCGATCAGATCGTCGATGGGCTCCTCCGGTGCGTATTTGGGCGCGAGTTCCCGGTTGAGGAACGCCAGATACGTGTCGAGGTTGAAGAGCTCTTCGTCTTCCAGCCGGATCAGCTGCGTGATATACGAATAAGTACGCAGGAACTTGCCGACGCGCTTGCGGAACTCGTTCTGGCGCTCCTCGTCTAGATCGGCGTACCGTTCCTTGGCCGGGCCGAGCAGACGCAGCACTTCCGGCATGGTGGATTCGTCCGGCTTGCCCAGCCACACCTTGCATAATGCCGCTATTTCCGCATCATCGTAGATCTGGAATTCGCTAAGCGCGGTCTTCATGTCGTAGATGACATTCGGATCGGTGACTCGGTCGAGGTCGGTTTGCATGTAGTACGGCTCGAACGCTGCTTGAATCGTCTCAGGCTTGTTGGCGAAATCAAGCACGATGGGAGCCGGTTTGCCTGGACAGGTTCGGTTCAGGCGTGAGAGGGTCTGCACGGCAGCCACGCCGGTCAGTTTCTTGTCCACATACATGGCGCACAGTTTCGGCTGATCGAATCCGGTCTGGAACTTGTTCGCCGCGATCATGAGGTTGAACTCGGATGTGTCGAACCGCTTGGCGATCTCGCTGGAATTGAATCCGTTGAGCGTTCCTTCAGTCACCTCTTCGCCATCCAAATCGAGCTTGCCGGAGAATGCGACGACCGGCTTCACGCCCGCATATTCGTCACGTGCGGAGAGCCGCTTCATGTATCGGAAGTATTCGACGGCGGCCTTGCGGCTGGACGTCACGACCATGCCTTTGCCGTCACCGTGCAGCAGTGGCATGACATGATCGTGGAAATGATCGACGATGATTTCGGAGATTTTTGACACGTTGCTCGGGTCGAGCTTTACGAAGTCCATGATCTCTTTCTTCGTGCGTCCGGCCTTGCGCTTGGGGTCTTCTTCTGACTTCTTGACCAGATGGAAATACGTTTGGAACGTGGTGTAGTTGGTGAGCACATTGAGGATGAAGCCCTCTTCGATGGCCTGCTTCATCGAATACAGGTCAAACGCTTCCGGTCTGCCGGTAGAAGGGTTCACCGTGCCGAACGTTTCGAGCGTGCTCGGCTTTGGCGTAGCGGTGAACGCGTAGAACGACAGGTTCGATTGCGCGCCCTGTGCGTTCAGCTCGTCGCGCACGCGCATCGCCGCATCGTCCGCGTCTTCGTCCAGGCCGCTGTCATCCCAGTCGTATGCGTCGGAATCCAGATCGTCGGCATCATCGGTGTTGAGGCCGGTGTGGTCGCCGAGGGCCTGCTTGGTTTTGCGATGAGCTTCGCCGCTTTGGGATGAATGCGCCTCGTCGATGATGACGGCGAACGTACGGCCGGAGGTATCGGTCTGATTGTAGATGTACGGGAACTTCTGGATGGTGGAGATGATGATGCGGGAACCGGCATTGACGGCATCGCGAAGCCCTGCAGAATCCTTGGCTATGGCGACCATGCCCCTCGGATGCGGCATGTTCATGATGGTGCCTTGCAATTGTTCGTCAAGCACCACACGGTCCACCAGCACGATCACCGAATTGAAGAACGAACTGCCGTCGCTCTGCGTCAGGGATGCGAGATGATAGGCGAGCCAGCCGATCGAATACGACTTGCCGGAACCGGCAGAATGTTGGATGAGATAGTTATGCCCCGGTCCTTGCTCCTGTGTGGCCTTGAGCAGTCGGCGAACCGCGCGCAGCTGATGGTAGCGCGGGAAAATCACCGCCTTCATCGTGGAACGCGTCTTGCGCGTGTTTTTCTTGCCGTTCTTGTCTTTCTCGTGGTAGGTGATCTGCACAAACCGTTCGATGATGTCCAGCAGGGAATCCGGCGTGAGTACCTCCTCCCACAGGTAGGATGTACCGAACTTGCCAGGTTCCGCCGGAGGATTGCCTCCGCCGGCCTTACCGTTGCCTTGGTTGGAGGGTACGAACTTGGTTTCCTTGCCCTTGAGCCATGTGGTCATGAACACATCGTCCGCATCGACCGCAAAGTGCACGAGCGACCGCAAATCGGGCTGGAAGATCTGCTCCTTCGGATTGCGGTCGGTCATGTACTGTCGGATTGCATTGTTCACCGTCTGTCCGGTCTGATGGTTCTTCAATTCGATGGTGACCAGCGGGAAACCGTTGACGAGCAGCACCACGTCGATGCGATTGTTCAGATCATCCTTCATCGTGCCGTAATGGAACTCTTCGGTGACCTGGAAGCGATTCGCGTGATAATGTTCCGTCGAAGTCTGGTTCAGATCGTTCTTCGGCTTGAAATAGAGGAGCTTGAACTTGGCTCCCGGAGCCATCTCGATTGGATTGCGCAGCGCCCACAGCAGGCCCTTGTCCGCGATGACCTGCTGGATGCGCTTGAGGACAATCTGGCTCCAGTTCCCGCCGTGCTGCCGTTCGACCTTGGCGACTTCCTTTGGTTGGGTGTCGATCAGGAATTCCTTCAAGGTCTGCTCGTCGATTGCCGTTTCGCGATTGAAGTTCTGATCCATCTGCGACTGCGGCACATAGGTGTAGCCTTGCTGCTCGAATCCGTCGATGACGTGGTTCTGGAACGTGTGCTCGCTCATGCTGCGGGTCGGTTTGACTGCCATGATTAGTCTTCTTTCACTCCGGGTACTTTGACTTTGCCGGTCACGCACTCACTGATGAGCGATGACCTATATTCCTTCAACCGGACAATTAGGGATTGCTTCTGGGCGATGAGGGAGTTGATTTGTGATAAATGTTCGTCCAGCCAATCAACAATATGATTTTGATCTGTTGTGTCTGGCAAAGGAAGAGCCATATTCCAGTATGCTGTTTGCGTCATGCTGGGCAATGTGGTTTGCGACATGTACTGTTTGTAATCAAAACATGTAGCCAAGTAGTAGTAATAGCGCAGGCTAATGGTATCGTTCGACGCTTTTACGTCGAACGCGGTGTCAACATTCCAGTATTTGCCGGTAACATAATGCGGAATATGAAGAGTTGCTCCTTTACGACCGATTAGCACGGCTGGGCCCTCTTTGTATTCTCCGCATGTTTTGAAGCTGCCTTCGCCACTTCCATATACCGGAATGTTCCCATTGGTTTTGGGGTCAGAACCGTTAGTTATGCTGACTAAGAACTTTGCCTTTTCGATATGCCAGTATTCTGGAATTTGGCCGATCCAGTCGATGCCGGAGTCCTTCATGGGTGCGTTCGGGTCGAGGCCTTTGGTGACGGCTTCGGAGATGACGGACTGACGGTACTCGTTCAACAGCTCAATCGACCGTTCGATATCCGCCACCGCCGCATCAATCGCCCCCGTCTTCTCATCCAAATACGCAACAATTCGCTTTCTGCTATCAGCTGGAGGCTTCGGCAGATAGATTCCTTTCATATCTGACCATTTGGTGCTCCAAAGATCAGCTACTATGCCGTGGCCGTTCCTATAGAACTCATCTGAGAATCGTTCACACGAGAATAACCACGAATAATAGCGGACATCAATCTCGCTGATTCTTTGTGGATTGAGAACCAACGAAATCTGTGTAACTGAACCGTCCAGCTGGGAGAATCCGCAGGAGCCGCGTCGATCGGAACGACTATTGATAACGAAATCACCCTTGCGCACAAGCAGACGATTATCTCGGTTATCGGTCTTGGCGACATTCTCCAGTTGCGGTACGATGCCGCCTTTTGTCACTGATAGTGGCGCATAGTCTTGGTCGCTCACTGTTTCCCTGCGGGATGTGAACATTTGACCCACTTTGGTGACTGACCACCCCTCCGGAATCTCACCGATCCAATCGACGCCGGAGTCCTTGTATTTACTGTATCGTTCCATCACAACCCCACCTTCGCGAGGCTGTCGGCGATGGATGCCTCCAGCGAACGGATGTCATCGAGAATCACCGCAGACGGGCGCAGTGGGGTGTACTCGTAGAAGTAGCGGGTGAATGGAATCTCGTAGCCCACCTTGTCCTTCTTCCGATCCATCCACGCGTCGGGCGCGTACGGTTTCACCTCGCGCTCGAAATACTCGTCGATATCCTGCTTCAGCGGAATGTTCTCGGTGTCGCGCAGTGCGGCGTCGGGCTTCGGATTGCCCTTGCGGTCGGTCACGGCCTTGCCGTTCTCGTCGCGCAGCGGACGCTCCACGGTCACGGTCGTGTATCCGAAGTCATCCACGTCGAAGATCTTCGAGGTCTTCGTCTCCTCGAACGCGTTGTACTCCTGCACGATGGCGCGAATCTGCTCGCCGCTCAGCTCGTTGCGCTTCGAGCCAAGCGACTTGCGCATCTTGGTGAACACGCCGTTCGCGTTGATGAGCTGCACTTTGCGTCGCCGTTCCGCGGGCTTGTTGTTGTTCAGCACCCAGATGTATGTGGCGATGCCCGTGTTGTAGAAGAAATCGTTCGGCATCGCCACGATCGCCTCCACCAGGTCAAGATCATGCAGCAGCCATTTGCGGATATCGCTTTCGCCGGAACCGGCGGCACCGGTGAACAAGGGGGAGCCGTTCATGAATACCGCAATACGTGCGCCACCGTCTTTCACGGGGCGCATCTTCGAAACCATATGCTCGATGAACAGCAGCTGGCCGTCGCTCACACGCGGCAACCCCGCGCCGAACCGGCCCCTGAATCCCTCGTTCTTGTACTCGGCCTCCACCACGCTCTTCGACTTTTTCCAATCCACGCCATACGGCGGATTCGAAACCTGATAGCCGAAATTCTTGTCACCGAACGCTGGTTCGGTCAGCGTGTTTCCGAACGCGATATGCCCGGCGTCGCCGCCTCGCAGCAGCATATCCGCCTTGCAGGTGGCGAACGTGGCCGCGTTCAGCTCCTGCCCGAAGCAGTACACAGTGGCCTTCGGGTAGTACTCATTCACGCGATCCTTGAAAATCGACAACGCGCCGCCCGTACCGGCACATGGGTCGTACACGTTCACCACTTTGCCATCCTGAGACAGGTCGGCTGACGCTCCTGAAATCAGCAGGTCGACAGCCAGCTCCACGCCGTCGCGCGGACTGAAATGCTCGCCAGCCGTCTCGTTCGACATCTCGGAGAAGCGACGCAACAGGTTCTCATAGATGTTGCCCATTTCGACGTCGCTCACTGTTTCCGGACCGAGATCGACCGTGCAGAACTTGTCGACGATCTGGAACAGCAGATTGTTCGACTGCAACGAGTCGATGCGGGAGGAAAAATCGAACTTCTCGAACACATCTCGTGCGTCCGCAGAGAAGCCTTGCACGTAGTAGGTCAGATTCTCGGCGATGTTGCCCGGATCGGCGCGCAGCTTGTCCATCGTGTACTTGCTCGTGTTGTAGAACGGCAGTCCGGCGACCGACCTCAGCTGATAATCCGAGATGGCGTCCGCCATGTTCATGGCCTTGACCTGCTGATACGTCTCCAGCACCTGCTCCTTTGTGCCGGCCAGCACGCAATCAAGACGTCGCAGCACCGTGAACGGCAGGATGATGTCGCCGTACTCATGCTGTTTGTAGTCGCCGCGCAGCAGGTCCGCCACAGCCCAGATAAACGACACAATCGACTGATGATTCATTAGTGTTCTTCCTTCCCCATTGAGAGTTCCACATTACCAATCGTTGCACCGTATCGTGCGGCGTCCGCAACCGTGTCGAGCAGTCGGCCTAGTGCCTCGGCCTGTATATTGAATGTCTGTCGCGCGCTCACAAGTGCCGCAATCCGATGCTGCTGATCCAAAGGCAGAGCCGGCACTTCAAGGCGGGCGGGTCGCACATGGCGAACCCCGGAACCTTGCAGGAGCGCGGTGTTCCAACTGCCCTCAAGCATCAGCGCCACATATTCGGGATCCCACTGCGGCTTGTCCATGCGAACGATGTTGATTCTGCGATCCACGCGATGGCACCCGGTCGTGTCCACCATGGAGCGAATCTCGCCGATTGTGGTCAGGAGGATATCGCCCGGTTCGGTGATGCGGTCATTGCTTTTTTCGTCTTGTGACGCCGTAGCTTGCGGATCAGTGGATGGCAGGATGCCTTCGCGCACATGACGCAGGGTGATGATGTCCTCGGAAGTTTCCTCTTCTCGTTGAACAAGCATCGACCCGGTGCGTATCGTGGCGATATCGCCAAGTCGAAGCAGATTGGCACTGCGGGAGTCCAACGGCTGGGAGGTGAACTCCTTGACGGCGCGTACCGCTTCGATAATTGTTTCCGCAGACGATTCGATATCGTCGAGATTCTTCTGATACATGCGGATGATCTCCTCGGGGTCACGTTGCGCGCGGAGCAGCCAATCGGAGGGCAGCAGCGAGACCTGCTCCATACCCAGGATGTCAATGGAACGCACTGTGCGCGTGACGATATGGAGATCCCGAAGCGCATTGGCTGCGAACGGGGTCGCCGCATGGAACTGGGCGTCGCGGGCGAACCATTGCAGAGGGGCGTGCATCCATGAAGGAATCTCTCCTTCGCTCTCGTATATGCTGCTCTGATCGCCGATGCTGATCATGGTCACGGTGTCGCGGATCTTATCCGGTGCGGACAACACCCAGAGATAGGTGTGGATGGCCGTATCGATGTACAGGTGTGCAGGCAAGGCAACGATTGCCTCCACGCAGCCGGCTGCAATGAGGGCGCGTCTGATGGCGGATTCGCCGGAGCCGCATAACGTTTTGGCGGAAGTCACTACGAACGCGCGGCCGTTCTGGGCCAGATGGGCCAGCGCGTCTTCGACCCACAATATCGACGAATCGAATCTTGAAGGCAGCCCGTAGCGCCATCGAGTGTCCGCGTTGTCCGGATTGAAGCGCAAGCTGAAAGGCGGCTCCATCATCACGACATCAGAGCGGACGGACGGGTATGGGTCTGTGGCGAGCGAATCGCCGACAACGATTTCGGCAGTGGCGTTGCAGGCGTCGGCAAGTATGAATCGGCGGGCGGCAATCGCGGCGCCGTCGGCGTCATTATCCGCGCAATGGAAGATGACTGCCGGGTTGCCGCGGTTGCCCTCGGTGACGAATTCATGGAAGCGCAGGCAATCCTCGAGGATTCCGCATGCGGAATCGTAAACGGATACATTCTCCTTGCCGCCGGATATATGGGCTTCCAAGTGCGAGACGGCCATCTTTGCCAATAAGGCAGACGCGGGGGAGTTCGGACGTCCGAGCGCGCCACTCATGCGGCCCTGACGTACGATGCTCGTCTCTAGAATCAATGAGCACAGCCTATTCGTCGTCTCCTTGCCCCTGGTCACGAGGGTGTCGACGAACGTCAGCAGCTCGGCTAATTTCGCCGATTCCAGCAGCTTCAGTTCCTTGGGGTCAGCCAAGGCGAGTGAGAGAGTGCTGTTTCCGCCGTTGTCTTCTTGGATTTTGGCGTTATGCTCGACCAGTGAATGTGCGAGATTCCTGCACCGGGTGAGGATTTCGTCTGCAGACGCAGTGCCGGAGGCATCGAGCAGAGCACTCCAGTCACCTTTTGCGGTGTCGGAATCCTGTGCCCTGGATGCCAGGCAAGCGGCCCACAGCAGTATGGAGGCCATGGTCACAGGATCGGACTTGCCTCGCCATTGGTCGAAGAACGACCATGCGGCCTGCTCTAGACGAGTGTCTTTGAAAGCGATGTCATTAGCCTTCAACCATGTCGCTACATCGTCATAGGCGAAGAGAGGGCGTCCGTCCCTGGATTCCACGGGCTGTGGAAAATGCTTGTTGTCGCGGCTCCGCCAATTTGATACCGCCGAGGGGCGTACCTGAGCCATGCGGGCGATGTCCGCGGAGGTCAGCAGGTTGTCGGTCTCGAACGGTGTCTGTGTGGATGAGGTGTGTTCGTTTGCTGTCATTGTTGCACCTTCACAATCGTTGTTACTGTGTACTATGTTCACAAGTTAGTCTAAGAGGTTTCAAAAAGGACACGCCGCGAACTGTGAATATCATTCACGGACAGTATGTTTATGGATGTCGATAATTGCGACACGCCGACAAAAGCAAGTTATTGCAAGCATTTATGGCCTTTGGATATCTACTGTCCCGTTACAGGGGGTGACAGCGAAACCTGGAATTGGAGGGAATGATGAGAACTGTGAATACCATGCCGGCGGGTGTGCGTAAAGGTGCGAAGCGTGCTGCCGCCATATTGATTGCAGTGCTTTATCTTGGCGGTCTGTCTGCCTGCTCGTTGAATACGGTATCTTCAGGGGCGGAAGGTGAGGGCCGGGATCAATCGTCGGGTTCGTCCTCCTCGAATGGTTCGGGCCGTTCCGATGCGGGGAATTCTTCATCGAAGCATGAAGATGATTGTGGCACCGCGGTGAGCAATGCGACCGAAGCCTTCAAAGCATTGCAGGACTATGCTGACGCCACAACCATCGATGCTGACCGTCTATTGTCCAAAGATCCGGATCTGGAAGTGAAATGGGAACTTGCGATTGAGAATATGGAAGAGCCGAACCTCTCATGTGATGCGGATTCGGATACCTCGTCAACGGTTCGCTCCGCTCAGCACCTGAAGGCGAAATACGAGGCTCAGCTCAAAAACCTGAAAAACATGAAGGCGAAAGCAGATGCGTTGACGAATGCTTCGCCGGATTATGCCGACTTGCCTACGGATGATTCTCTGGAGTCCCGTATCGCCCAGGCGAAAGCAGTAGTGAAAAGTACTGCTGACGGCAGTGTCTGCAGCCCGTATTCGCGCAAACGACTTGTGGATATATTGGCGGCATCACAGGAGATGCTGAACAGTGGCACGGCGGACGAGAAGCAAATGCAGATTCAATCCGACTCGTTGTATCGGATCACCGAAAGCGTGCGAAATGACAAATGCGTGACGCATTGGTGATGTTGTGATGTCGTCCTTGGGGGCGTGCGTTGTCTCATTATGAGGTCAAAGGCGGGGCAACGCATTGTGCGCCGTATGCATTGTTCCGCATGACGAAGCTCTACAATCAGGGAATGATCGTGAAAAGCAAGGAAGCTCTATGAAGATGAAGTATCTGGAGGATACATATAGGGATCCGGGGTCTGAGTATCCTATTTCCGCTGAAATCAGGAGGCGGCGTGGGCCTGGAGCATTGACTTTCGGCGTGCTTGTAAGAGTGGCTCATTCTCTATTGCAGACGCATCCCCGGTGGCAGAATCTCTGGGATGAGCCCGAGGACGCGGCCTTCGAGTTTTGCTATCTTTGTGATGGTGATGGCGCTCCGGTGGCCCTTAATCCGAAGTTCGTTACGTTGTATTGCGCGGCAGCCAGCGATAACAATTTCCGTGCCCTTGCTCGGCGGATGATGTATCAGTGGATGGTTGACGAGGACAATGCCCGTGATTTCGGCCGTCTGGTGGATCGCATCGAAAAACGTCTGGCAAGGTCTTCGGATGGGTATGTCAGAGAGAAGGCTGTCGAATGCGCCAATGTCCTTCACCTTGATGTGAACGGCAGGTGGTATAGGTTGCCGTTCTGTCCTAGGGCGTTGGTGCGCTGTCGGATCGCGAGAATTGAAAGACTTGCACGTCGCACGCCAGTGGATTGGCCGTCGGAGGACGCGCTGAGGGAAAAGCATCTGGAGCGGCAGCAACGTGGCTACATCAAGAACGATAAAGGGAACAATGTCAGGCAAGCAGTCCGCGATCCTGAAATCGGCAAGCGAGACGGTCAATTCGATAAGTGGCTCTATGTGATTTTCAATGAAGCGAATGGGGCTTTGGCGATACATGAGGTCACGCAGTTGGTCGTGGACGTCTGTCCTGGGTTGGTGCAGGACGGTTCCGATCGCGAAGAGGTGTTCCTCCTTTCGCCTACCAGCGAAGTGTTCTCTCGCGACTACGACGAATTCGATGATCCGACGTTCAATCAAGTGCTTCAGATGCAGGATTTGGAGGACGGTTCTTTGGACCAGTTGAGTGAGCAATCGTTGTTGGATGAATTCGGATTTGTGAATCCGGAAGATATCTATGAGTGAGTGTTGAAGGCGTGTGATGAATATGTTGAATACAGGCAATGAATGGTACCGGCGTATCGCACAAAGCAATAGGGAATTTCCGATTCCTGACCGAGTCGATGGCAGCCGGGGCCGGCAAAAAGCCATGCTGGAGAATGGGCCCGAACGCAATCAGGTCTGGATGCTGAGGGATCGTTCTCATCTCGTCGAATATGCAGTGGTTCTTGCGGTCGGTTCAGACTGCCGGACTCTCATGGTGACGGCTATGAGCAACGATACGCGTCTGCAGACCGATGATTCCATGGTGCTCGCAGATACGCCTCTGGGTATGCCGATGCTTATATGGCCGAAGCTGACAATCGAAGTCCCCGTAAGACTGCTCGATGTCCCGTTGGGTGAGCTTGGCGAGGTGTGTATCAGGAAATCATTGCGGTACGAGGCATCGGATATCGAAGGAGTTGCTGCAGGAAGATACAGCTCAGTCGATTATCACCGTGCGATTGCCGCTTTTCGTAACAGAGTGAAGGTATTCGCCCAGTGGCATAAGCTGTGCGCGCAGCTTCCAGAACTTCCGGCTGCTAAAAGTCCCGATCGTCTTGAGCGAGACGATTCCACGGGGAAACTACTGGACGCTCTCATTGATGTCCTTGGTATGGAACCATATGATGCGGTTCCATATGCCAAGCATGATAAGGAACTGTCCGATGGGCAGAAGAGACAACTGGCGCAAGCCGGTGTAGACGAGCGTGTGCTCAACTATGAGACTGAACTGCCTCGAGACCTTCTTATCGAAGTTGAACAGCCCCGGTGGCGTCATCGTGCCGAAAGAACGATTGCGGCGGGTGAGGACGACTGCCGTATGCGTCTGGCGAGGAAGGCCAAACGCAATGAGTTTGCCTTGGCGGCTCGTGCGAACAGACAGGGGCGGGAATACTGGCGCCTGGTACTTCAATCCTGCGTATCGGAAAAGGGGGAGTGAATATGAATATTCCGGTTGCATCCACGACGGACATTCTTCGTGAGCAGGTTTCCCAGATGCATTCTGCCATCAAGCGCCGTATACCGAATTTCGAATTGGTGCTGATGAGTCGTGACCCAATCAAGGCTATCGAGCTTCTTGCTGGTGATGTGCTGACCGTGCATATTGTCGAGAGCCATGATTCACGGTTTTTCAACGGTCTTTCCGTCGGTGAAAAACGAGAAGAGGCTCATGGGTTGTATGAAAAACATGTTGGAGGACCCGATTGCATTCGAATCGCGTATAACAAAGAAACCCGTCGAATGTGCTTCACGCTATTCCATGAAATTGGGCATTATCTTCAGAAGAACGACCGACTATTGGCGAAGAATATTGTCGAATACAGGCAATGGGAATCTTTTGAAGAGAAAGCCTGCGACGCTTTTGCGGCTCAATGTCTGATTCCGGATGATCTTCTCGAACGATGCTTCGGGACAGGCGTCTGGTCTTTGGATGCTGGGAAGCTGTCGTATCTTTACTACAATTCCATGGCTTCGCGTCGGGTGGTTGCCCGTCGTGTTCATGATTTGGGGATACTCGGTGAGCGGGATTATATCGGCTTTACGAATAACACATACTCCGAATATGCAGGCACCGTTCCATCCAGCGTAGTGCGATTCCCCCCTGACGCCGTGAAGGCCGGTGACCGTGATGTCGACCGTTTCGGAAAGGCGCGATGGGAGCGAATCGCCTTGGACAGAATTCAGGAGGATGCAAGCCAGTACCGTGAATGGGATGTTCTCTCGGACGAATTGCTCAGCCGCTATGAAGGGGCTGACAATCCTTCATATATCAGCATCTCGGAAGCATTTGATCATTCTTCGGTTGAGCAAGTACACGAAAGAAAAAGGAATTATTTCATCGTCGTATGCCGATGAAATAAGGGACGATTGCGATTCATTCCGCTGCGTAATCGTGCTCGTTGATTTCCTGTCAGGCAATGCATGAGTTTGAATAAGGGGATGAAATGGACGCTAATAATATGGAAGAGACTGCTGAACATGTAATGAACTCTGATGAATTGACGCCGCTGATTGCTCAGTATGTGGTGAACGTCAGAGAGAGAACCGGCTCATATTATGGGTGGCGAACGATATCGGAGGCTCTTGTGGGAGAATCGCCGGCATCGGTCAGCAATCCGCTGCCGGATATTGACGGTTACGGGTTCTTGGCTGGCTTATGCACCAGGGATGAGGTCTCAAACATGATCTTCGAACTTGAGGCGAAGGATGTGGTGCGCGTCGGTAAAGATACCCGGATTCGTCCGGGGGCCAATATCCGGGAATTGCTGCCGGATTATCGGGGGTGGTTTCCGAGGCCTCTCCGTGCTGCTGAACGATATGCCGAATCTCATGGCCACGGTGAAGACCGGAAGGAGTCCGGTTGCGCGGTATCGTGGTCAGGGCTGCGGGCCGTGCCTGCTACCGATCAGGAGATTGACGACATGCGTACGATCATCGAATTCGTCAATGAGGAGATGCGTGTCATCGGACATGGTTACGGGAAAGGCAACACCATCAAAGCTCTTCGCGGAGAAAGAAGGAAAGATGTGGTGGCTGCAGGTCTTATTGATCTGGACGGCTACGGCAGCCTTAAAGGGTGTGAGTATCGCTATATCCGAAGATTGTTGCAGACGCTGATCGAGGCAAAAGTGTTGAGATATGGGAAATACAGCACCATCATGCCGTCGAAAGAGCGGGATGTGGCGATTGTGCCCGATTGCCTCGATTGGGTTGTGGATGAGCGGGAATTCAATCAGCGCATGGACGAGAGAGCGGATGCGATTGCGAGGGGTGGGCGGTAGGCGCCGCGCTCGTGCGGCCTCGATGCGGCTTGCGGTGGATGCCAGTGGATAAGTCTGTGGATGACACGCGGACCGTGAATCGTTACGGTAATCACACAGTTGTAGTTTCGGCAGAATATCGCCAAAAACACTACAGTTAGTTCGACTCGCCTTCTTGGAGTACTAGATATAGGGGTGGGGTTGCCGTATTGTGTTATAGGTTCAAGAAAACGACATCCATGTAATTTTGATTGGCCCTGCGTAAGCTCGGCCAAAAACAGAGTCGAAAGGGGTTCGCGATGGGCGTGCAGATGATGGATGAGGCCGTCGCCAGGCACGGGGCTCAAGGTGCCGTCAGGGACGGTGTGGTGCTCGTGGAGAAGCGTGACGGTCGCGTGGTCGATTTCGACCCGATCAACATCATCTCCGCAGTCAAGTCCGCCTTCAAGGATTTGGACAAGGAAGTCGGCCCGGAAGAGGAGGCCATGATCCGCGGCTTCGCCAATCAGGTGGAGGGCGAGATCAAGGAACGTTACGCAGGGCCCGCCAAGATCGAGGACATCCAGAACCTCGTGGAGCACGCGCTGATCAGCGCCCATCTGTACGATGTGGCTCGCGCATACACCAACTACCGTCTGGACAAGGACATCCAGCGCGCCAAGGCCACCGATGTGAACGAGGCCGTGGCCCGTTTCATCAACCATGACCCGACGCTGATCCACGAGAACGCGAACAAGGATTCCAACGTCTACGCCACCCAGCGCGACCTGCTGGCGGGCGCCGTCTCCAAGGCGGCCGCGTTCAACATGCTGCCCCCGGCCGTCTCCAACGCCCACATGAAGGGCGACATCCACTTCCACGACGCCGATTACTCTCCGTTCACCGCCCAGTCGAACTGCTCCCTGCCCAACTTCTGGGACATGCTCGCCAACGGCTTCACCTTGGGCAACGCCCCGATGGCCTCACCGAAGTCCATCGCCATCGCAGCTACCCAGATCACCCAGATCATGAAGGACGTGGCCTCCAGCCAGTACGGCGGCCAGACCGCCAACCGCGCCGACGAGCACCTGGCCCAGTACGCCCGCAAGGACTACGAGAAGTTCCTCGAGGAGGCCCGCGAGACCATCCCTGACGGCATGCCGGTGGAATTCGCCCGTCGCCAGGTCGAGAACGCCAAGAAGAACGAGCCGGCCAAGCTGCACTTCGGCAACCGTGCCCCGCTGCCGATGGACACGCCGTTCCACACGGATGTCGACGAGCTCGAGCAGGAGCGCGAGATCCTCGCCAAGATCCGCACCCGCAAGGCCATCTACGACGCCATGCAGACCATGGAGTACCAGATCAACTCCAACCGTGTCTCTAACGGCCAGACCCCGTTCGTCACGGTCGGCTTCGGCCTCGGCACCGACTGGTTCTCCCGCGAGATCCAGCGCGCGATCCTGCTCAACCGCATTCGCGGTCTCGGCAAGGAGCACCACACCGCCATCTTCCCGAAGCTCGTGTTCACCATCAAGCACGGTGTGAACGCCGACCCCGACGACCCGAACTACGACCTCAAGCAGCTCGCGCTCGAATCCGCCACCAAGCGCATGTACCCGGACGTGGTCTTCTACGAGAACATCGTCAAGATCACCGGCTCCTTCAAGGCCCCGATGGGCTGCCGTTCCTTCCTGCAGGGCTGGATCAACCCGGAGACCGGCAAGGACGAAGAGGACGGCCGCATGAACCTCGGCGTGGTCACCGTCAACGTGCCGCGCATCGCCATCGAGTCCCACGGTGACAAGGCCCGCTTCTGGAAGCTGTTCAACGAGCGTATGGAAGTGGCCCACCAGGCATTGCAGTTCCGCATCATGCGCTGCAAGGAGGCCACCCCGGTCAACGCCCCCACGCTGTTCCGCTTCGGCGCCTTCGGCCGCCTTGGCGCCAACGACAACGTGGACCAGCTCTTCAAGAACGAGCGCGCCACTGTGTCGCTGGGCTACATCGGCCTCGCCGAGACCACCGCGGTCTTCTATGGCAAGAACTGGATTCGCGACCACGGTTGGGATCCGGAAGGCAAGGAGTTTGCGCTGTCCATCGTCAAGCGCATGAACGAGCTGTGCAAGCAGTGGAGCAAGGCCGAAGGCTATCATTACTCCGTCTACTCCACGCCGGCCGAGTCCCTGACCGACCGGTTCAACCGCATGGACCGTGAGAAGTTCGGTCGCATCGAGGGTGTGACCGACCACGACTTCTACACCAACTCGTTCCACTACCCGGTGTGGCTCCAGCCCACCCCGATGGAGAAGCTCAACTACGAGAAGGACTTCCCGTACTACGCCTCCGGCGGTTTCATCAACTACTGCGAGTACCCGTGCCTGCAGGACAACCCGAAGGCACTCGAGGCCGTGTGGGATTACGCCTACAACATCGGTATCGGCTACCTTGGCACCAACACCCCGATCGACCACTGCTTCGTGTGTGGCTTCCAAGGTGACTTCGAGCCCACCGAAGAGGGCTTCAAGTGCCCTGAGTGCGGCAACTCCGACCCGGATAAGTGCAACGTCACCAAGCGCACCTGCGGCTACCTCGGCAGCCCGGTCCAGCGCCCGATGGTGCACGGCCGTCATGAGGAGATCGCCCACCGCGTCAAGCACATGAGCGGCGAGACCGGTCGCGTGACGCTGAACGACGGCACCACCCGCGAGTGGTTCGAAGAGGCCAAGTGATCCGTCGTGATTTCGCGCCCGGGGAGACCGGGCGCGGCCCGTCCGTGCCGTCCCATGGGCTCGCCAACGATCCGAAGGCGGGCCAATGGGACGGCCGTCGCATGTCCAAGCGCATGATCGCCGACTACAAGACCTTCATCGTCACCGACGGCGAGGGCGTACGTAACTCGCTGTATGTTTCGGGCTGCCCGTTCCATTGTGTCGACTGCTTCAACGCCTCCATCTGGGATTTCCGCGCCGGCCACGAATACACGCCCAAGCTCGAGGACAAGATTATCGATGATCTCAAAGCGCCTTGGGTGCAGGGCATCACATTCCTCGGCGGCGAGCCCATGCTCAACACGCCTGTGCTGGTGCCGCTCGCGCAGCGCATCCGCCGTGAATTCGGCCACACCAAGGACATCTGGTGCTGGACCGGCTACACATGGGAGGAGCTGATGCGCCCGGGGGAGACCCCGGACAAGCTTGAGCTGCTCCACCTCATCGACATTCTGGTGGACGGCCGTTATCTCAAGGACCAGAAGAACTCGCTGCTGCAGTTCCGCGGCTCCGCGAACCAGCGCATCCTCGACGTACCCAAATCCTTTGAAGCCGGCAAGCCGGTCATCTGGGCCAAGCTCCACGATCAGGAGCGCGACATCCCGGAGATCTATCTGAAGGACCGCGAAGCCGGCGAGGGCGCCCAGGCCTCCTGACGATGGCGCGTCCATGGCGCATCATCAGCGTTAAGCCGCTTGGCAGATGATTAACGGGATTGGGTCTGCAGTGCCCACTTCCATGCGGGAATGACCTGTATGTCTCCGCTGCTGGTATGAATAACGTCGTTCTCACGTAGCGTGATGATGATGCCGTTCACGCCGGGCATGCGTTTCATGGTTTCCTCGAGTCCTCGAATTTCACGTACCTTGGTTTTGGGGGTGGTCATATCCGCTGTGACTTGGATGGCGGAATACGGCTCGATGCCGAGTGCATCGCCGATGAGGAAATCCACTTTCTCCTGTTTGGCCGTAGGCATGGTCAACGAGGTGATGGAATCAGTGCGCCTTCCCGCCTGACGTCGGCGCAGCTCCAGATAGACGGTGGTCTCCAGACGCTTGCCTACATCCTGTTGGTTCGCGCGTGAGACCGCGTATGCCAGACCGGGGTCTTCGGCGTA
This sequence comes from Bifidobacterium sp. UTBIF-68, assembly GCF_006408855.1. NCBI lineage: Bacteria > Bacillati > Actinomycetota > Actinomycetes > Bifidobacteriales > Bifidobacteriaceae > Bifidobacterium > Bifidobacterium sp. UTBIF-68. Next base: position 148,693 of record NZ_JFAN01000003.1, read on the forward strand.
GATTTTCGGCACAGTGGTTGTATTGGGCTTGAGTGATGTAGTGTATTCGTTGAGTTCATAGCAGAGAAACGCTTGCTCCATCAGATCGAGGATGCGCCGGGCCTTGTTCCAGTAGAGTCTGTATCCGACTTGTTCCAGCTGTGCGGTGAGTTTGTTGACAGCGAGTTCGCATGCGGTGTTGCGTAACACGAACAGTGCGATTTGATTGGCCAGAGCGATTTCCCCACGGCCCAGCTGCTCGGCCACGTCTCTGGCCACAACGTCACGCATATAGCTTTGCAACATATCAATACGTCCGGCATTGGGCAGTGTCTGCACGCCTGGGAAGCCGCCTTCTGTGAGATAACGGTCGAATGCCGACTCCATGGCCGTGACGGTTTGTGCAGAGAAGGCGTTGTCGCTGTCGCTTGGTGCGTCGAGTCCGTGGAAATCGCAGTATTCGCGGAATGAGAGGGGCAGTACTTCATGCGAGTACGATCGTCCTCGGAATTGTGTGGCGATTTGTTCGCTGGACAGTTTGGATGACGAGCCGGTGATGACTAAGGTTACTCGTTCGTGCTCGGCGAGTCGCTGGCAACATCCCTGCCAGTGCTCGGTTTCCTGCACTTCGTCCAGGAACAGGAACGCGCCTTGTTCGCGTGCGGTTGGGCATTGCCTCCAATATTCCGTAACCACTTGATTGAGTGCATCGGGTGGCATGGGCTGGAGTCGTTCGTCGGCGAAGTTGAAATAGAGGATGCGTTCACGTGTTGTTCCTGCGTCCATTAGGTCATTGATGAGTTGGAAGAGGTGAAATGTTTTGCCGCTACGGCGCATTCCGGTGAGGATATGCACGAGATTGAACATCGCGGGCTCTGGTAATTCGTCGATAACCGGATGCCTTTTCACGGGGCGTGGAAACTGGTATTCCAGCGCTTCGCGCACGAGTGCAGGATAGTCGGGTGTGGAGTATTGTACGGTTGCTGCCATGATGCCGGACCTTTCCACCAGTGCACGGGCTTCATAAATGATTTATGAAGATGATATCATAATTTCATAAATGATTTATGAAGTTAGCTCTTCTTTGCTGTGTTGCGCGATTGGCGATTGCGACCGGCGGGTGTTAGCGGGCGGGCTTGGTCTCTCCAGGGTCTGACAAAACCGGTCAACGCTACGGTTTGTTCGTGGACGTATCGACAGCCATAGTTGTCTGAAAACAGGTAGATCGAGGCAACGTACTTTCATATGTTTGGCGGTGGGGATAAGGGGGTGATGACGGTCAGCGCCCAACGGCTCGCTGTTATGCGTCACATCGGCGCGAACTGTAGTGTTACCTGCTTTCCGTGAGCGAAATCACCCGGGCTGTGGGCCAGTTGGGCAGGTGGTCAGACTAAGCTGACCCGAAGAAGTAGCCGGGCGAAGCCGTCCGCAGTGCACCTGCCAGCCGTCCCGTGGCGGTTCCATGGTGCCCTGTGGGGAGGGTGATTCCGGAGGACCAACGTAAGAGGAAACATGGTTGATACCGTATCGAACGCGACCGCAGGCGCAGCATCGGCGCCTGCGACGAACGCATCGAAGGGCGCCAAGCCGCTGCGTGTAGGATTGGATATCGGCTCCACCACCGTCAAGGCCGTGGTGCTCGACCAATCCGATTCTCTGAGCGAGACCCTGTTCTCCGATTACCGGCGACATCATGCCAACGTGCGCGCCACCGTGGCGGGTCTTCTGGTGGACATCCACAAGAAACTCGAGGAGCTCGGCCGTGGCGACGAGCCGATCCGCCTCGCCATCACCGGCTCCGGCGGCCTCGCGCTCGCCGACAACATGCACGTGCCGTTCATTCAGGAGGTCATCGCCGAAACCGAGGCGATCGACAAGGAATACCCGCAGGCGGACGTCATCATCGAGCTCGGCGGCGAGGACGCCAAGATCACGTACCTGAAGCCCACGCCCGAACAGCGCATGAACGGCTCGTGCGCGGGCGGCACCGGCGCATTCATCGACCAGATGTCCACCCTGCTCGACACCGATGCTGCCGGCCTCAACGAGATGGCCAAGAGCTACGAGAACCTGTATCCGATCGCATCCCGTTGCGGTGTGTTCGCCAAAACCGACCTCCAGCCGCTCATCAACGACGGCGCCGCCAAGCCCGACCTCGCCGCATCCATCTTCACCGCCGTGGCCACGCAGACCATCGCCGGCCTCGCTTCCGGACGCCCGATTCACGGCACCGTGATCTTCCTCGGCGGCCCGCTGTTCTTCATGTCCGAGCTTCGCGCGGCATTCCAGCGTGCGCTCGAAGGCAAGGTGGACGAGTTCATCGTGCCCACCAACGCCCACCTGTATGTGGCATATGGCGCGGCACTCCAGGCCGATACCGACTCCGACGATGAAGGCCATCATTTCGAGGCACATTCCTGCGCGGATATCCTCGAACGTCTTGAAGACCTGAAGAACCTGCCGTCCAATACGCCCACGATGCCGCCGCTGTTCCCCACCGAGGCCGACCGTGAGGCGTTCAACCAGCGCCATCACCGCGAGCACATCCACATCGGCACGCTCGAAGGCGCGCACGGCCCCCACTTCCTCGGTATCGACGCCGGATCGACCACCATCAAGGCCACGCTCGTCAACGACGATCGCGAAATCGTATGGTCGAGCTACGCCAACAACGAGGGCAGCCCGCTGACGGCCGCCATCAACATCGTCAAGCAGATCCAGTCCGAACTGCCTAAGGAAGCTTGGATCGCACGCTCCTGCGCCACCGGCTACGGCGAGGGGCTGATCACCACAGGCCTTCATCTGGACGAGGGCGTGGTCGAGACCATGGCCCACTACCGCGGTGCCGAAATGGTGAGCCCCGGCGTCACCGCCGTCATCGACATCGGCGGCCAGGACATGAAATACCTGGCCATCACCGACGGCGTCATCGACTCGATCGCCGTCAACGAGGCCTGCTCGTCCGGCTGCGGTTCGTTCCTGCAGACCTTCGCCATGTCCATGGGCCTGACCATCCAGGAGTTCACGCAGAAGGCGCTCGCCTCCACGCATCCGGTGGACCTGGGCTCCCGTTGCACCGTGTTCATGAACTCCTCCGTCAAACAGGCGCAGAAGGAAGGCGCCTCCATCGAGGACATCGCCGCCGGCCTGTGCTACTCCGTGGTGCGCAACGCGCTGTACAAGGTCATCAAGCTGCGTGACTCCGGCGAGCTTGGAGATACCGTCGTGGTCCAGGGCGGTACGTTCCTCAACGACGCCGTGCTGCGCGCATTCGAGCTGCTCACCGAACGCGAGGTCACCCGTCCGAACATCGCAGGCCTCATGGGCGCATACGGTGCGGCACTGACCGCCCGCATGCACTACCAGGACGTAGCGGACGACAATCACGATCATGTTCTGGCCGACGGCACCTCCGCCGAAGCCTCAGAAGCCGCGGAAAGTACCGACATGGCCGGCGTGGACACGACCAATGCGGCCGCGGTCGCCGAAGGCCACGACAACGAGGTGGTCATCGACGGCGTGCACCATACAGTCAGCTCCATCCTGACCGGCGACGCGCTCGACAACATGTCCATGACCACCGAGCGTGACGTATGCAAGCTGTGCCAGAACCATTGCAAACTCACCATCACCACGTTCTCCGATGGTTCGCGCTTCGTGACGGGCAACCGATGCGAACGAGGCGGCGACGCCAAGAAGAAGCGCTCCGACCGTCCGAACCTCTACGACTACAAGTACAAGCGTTGCTTCGCCTACCGCAGGCTCACCGACAAGAAGGCCACCCGTGGCGAGATAGGCATCCCGCGCGCGCTCAACATGTACGAGAACTACCCGTTCTGGTTCACGCTGCTCACCTCACTCGGCTTCAAGGTGATGATCTCCGGCCGCAGCTCCCATGAACTGTTCGAGACGGGCATCGAATCCATCGCCTCCGAGAACATCTGCTACCCTGCCAAGCTCGTGCACGGCCACATCAAGTGGCTGCTCAACAAGGGCATCAAGACCATCTTCTACCCGTGCGTCTCGTACGAGGAGAATCTTGTACCCAACACGGACAACCACTACAATTGCCCGGTCGTGGCCAACTACCCGCTCGTGGTCGGCGCGAACATGCCCGAACTGCGCGACCCGGGCGTGCGCTACATGCACCCGTACTTCAACCTCGCCAACCACGAGCTCATGGTCGACCGCATCGTCGAGGAGTTCGCCTGGGCCAATGTGACCCGCGAGGAGGCCGAGACCGCCGTCAAGGCAGCCTACGCCGAGGACAAGGTCTTCAAGCATGACGTGCAGCAGGAGGGTCTCGCCGCGCTCGCCTACATGAAGGAGCACGGCTGCCGTGGCATCGTGCTCGCCGGCCGCCCGTACCACATCGACCCCGAAATCAACCATGGCATCCCCGAGACCATCTGCTCGCTCGGCATGGTGGTGCTGTCTGAGGATTCCATCTGCGAACTGCAGCCGGGGGAGAAGCTCAACCTCACCGAATTCCTGGCCGAGGGCGAGAAGGACCCACGCTCCAAGAACGCCGCCGGGTTCCGGCACGTCGGCGACCGCACAGTCACCAGGATGCCGTTGCGCGTGACCAACCAGTGGGCCTACCACTCCCGCCTGTACGCGGCGGCGCACTTCGTGGCCTCCTATCCGGGACTCGAGCTCGTGCAGCTCAACTCCTTCGGCTGCGGCCTCGACGCCATCACCACCGACCAGGTCGCCGAGATCCTCGCCGACAAGGCCGACGTGTACACGCTGCTCAAGATCGACGAGGTCTCCAACCTTGGCGCGGCGAAGATTCGTCTGCGTTCGCTCAAGGCCGCCGTCGAGGAGCGCGAGGCCAACAAGGCTCGCGAGGAGGCCAAGGCCAAGGCTCAGGCTCAGGCTCAGGTGGCGGGCGATAGCGAATCCGCTGAAGATCAGGCCGCGGCGCAGGCTCGTGAGGAGGCCAAGGCCAAGGCCGAAGCCGATTTGGCCGCGGCAAAGGCGGCGCTCGCCGAAGCGCAAGCCGCAGTGGAGGCCGCGGAAGCCAAAGTCAAAGCCGAACAGTCCCAGTCGACGAGTGCTGGACAGAACGGACAGAACGATGGACAGCCGATTGGACCCAAGCCGATGGGCTTCCGCAAGACCGGTTCCAAGGCACCCACTGCCGGTCGGCAGGTGCTGCTCGATACCACCATGGCCGCCAACCCGAAGCTCACCAAAGCTATGCGAGAGGCCTCCAAGAAGGCCGCCCAGCGCGATATCGCGGCTGCGGCGAACAATCGCAATGTGCTTGCCGGCTCGAACGGCACCGTTGACCAGCCGGCAGCCAAGAACGGCAAGTCCAAGAAGTCGGCGCACAACAACGCCACGATGAGCCGTTATGCCCACCGTCAGAAGTTCCTCAAGAACATGAAGAAGGACTACACCATCGTCGCTCCGCAGATGAGCCCGATTCACCTGTCGCTGGTGGAGGCGGTCATCCGTTCCGGCGGCTATAAGTTCGACGTGCTCAAGCACGCCAGCCGCAGCGACGTGGAGACCGGCTTGAAGTACGTCAACAACGACGCCTGCTACCCGGCTATCATGGTCATCGGCCAGCTCATCGACGCGATCCTCGAAGGCAAGTACGATCCGGACCATGTGGCGCTCGCCATCACCCAGACCGGCGGCATGTGCCGTGCCACTAACTATTTCGGCCTCATCCGCAAGGCCCTGATCGACGCGGGTTACCCGCAGATTCCGATCATCGCCATCTCCACGCAGGGCCTCGAGGACAATCCCGGCTTCAAGGCCACCGTGCCGATGCTGCATCGTGCCGTCAAGGCGCTGATTCTCGGCGACCTGCTCATGAAGTGCCTGTACCGTGTGCGCCCGTACGAGGTGGAGAAGGGGTCGGCCGACAAGCTCTACGAGCAGTGGGATGTGATCGTGCGCGAGACCCTCGAACATCACGGGTATTCCAAGACCGCGGCCAAGACCCCATGGCTCAAGAAGGGTTGGCTGCCGTACGGCACGCTCGCCAAGGAGATCGTGAAGTCCTTTGACGCCCTGCCGCTGAAGGACATCCCGCGCAAGGTGCGTGTCGGCGTGGTGGGCGAGATTCTGGTCAAGTATCAGCCGGACGCGAACAACCATGTGGTCGACGTCATCGAATCGCAGGACTGCGAGGCCGTGGTGCCCGGCATCATGGAGTTCATGACCACCAAGCCGTACATCACCGACTGGAACGAGCACAACCTCGGCATGGGCGGCAACCAGTTCGCCTACGCCGTCATGCGTTGGGGTCTCGATCGGTACTTCGCGCCGATCAACGCGGCTTTGGACCTTTCGCACGGCAAGTTCCGCCGCGACGAGCCGATGCCCGAGCTCGTCAAGAAGGCGGCCGAGGTCACGTCCATCGGCGTGCAGGCCGGCGAAGGCTGGCTGCTCACGGCCGAAATCCTCGAGCTCATCGAACAGGGATGCCCGAACGTGATCTGCGCGCAGCCGTTCGCCTGCCTGCCCAACCACGTGACCGGCCGCGGCATGTTCGGCAAGATTCGCCGCCTGCACCCGGAAGCCAACATCGTCTCCATCGACTACGATCCTGGCGCCTCCGAGGCCAACCAGCTCAACCGCATCAAGCTTATGATCGCGGCGGCCAAAAAGGCCCATAACGCCAAGTTCTCCGATGCCGGTGAACCGCAGGGGTTCACCGCGGCGGACTGATTCGCTTCATAACAGGTAATGCCGTAACGCCCGCTATCGGTTTTTCGTATAGCCGATGGCGGGCATTCGGGCGCGGCTCCAAGCATGCTCGCATACCATACCAATCATGGTTACTCCCAGAATTAGTTATGCGCATTTGCTCGCCAAGCCGAACCCCAAGCATGTCGACAGCCTGCTGAAGTTCTTCGAAAGCGGCCGTTCCCAGCGTGGCACTGGCGGCTTTGGCGTCGAGATAGAGCATCTTCCGGTGCATAACAGCGACGATACCGCCGTGACCTATTACGAGACGAATGGCATCGAGGCCCTGCTCAAACGCCTTGCCCCGTATTACGACGAGGAGAAGGAGTACTGGGAGAACGGCCACTTGGTAGGCCTGTCCCGTCCCGGAGTGGCTGTTTCTCTTGAACCGGGCGGTCAGGTTGAGACCTCCATCGGCATTCTGAAGAAGCCCAGCGACCTGAATGCCCTGTACTCGAAGTTCCGCCGCGAGGTCGATCCGATTCTTAAGGATTTGGATTTCCGTCTGGTCAACTATGGATATCAGCCGAAGTCCAGCTTCGCGGATGTGCCGGTGAACCCCAAGGATCGCTATGACGCGATGACCGACTATCTCGGCCGCGTCGGTCAGTTCGGCCCGTGCATGATGCGCTGCTCCGCCTCCACACAGGTCAGCATCGATTACGTGGACGAGCACGACGCCATCGAGAAGATGCGTCTGGGCACGGTGGTCGGTCCGATTCTGGCATACTTCTTCCGCAACACCCCGTATTTCGAAGGCGAGACGAATCCGTGGCCGCTGCTGCGCCAGCGCATGTGGGATTATCTCGACTTCCAGCGCACCAATGTGATTCCCGGTCTGTTCGACCCGAGGTTCGGTTGGGAGGATTACGCCGTGGATGTGCTCTCCACGCCGCTCATGTTCGCCGACCTGACCCACACCCCTGAGGCTGTGGCTTCCGGCGCGAGCCCCAAGGAACTGCATCGTCCGGCATTCCGTGAGAACGCGGGGGATGTGTACCCGGACCGCGAGCTCAATCCGTACGAGATCAACCACATCATCTCCACGCATTTCAACGATGTCCGTCTGAAGAACTTCGTGGAGCTGCGCCACTGGGATTCGCTGCCCATCGAGCGTGCGGAACGGCTGACCGAGATCGTGGCCTCCCTGTTCTATGTGCCCGAGAATCGTGAACGTCTGGAAAGCTACTTCGACGGCATCACCGAAGAGGAGGTCTTCGAGGCCAAGGCCAACATCCAGGCCCACGGCCGTCAGGCATCCCCGTACGGTCAGCCGCTGGAATTCTGGAAGGAGTTCCTAGGCCTCGAGGGTCTGCTCTCCGACATTCCCGGCGACCCGAAGCATCCCGACGTGTTCCAGGAGTAACCCGAGTCGTCTTGAAACCGTCAGATGGTGCGGCGGCCCTTGTGAGAGGGCGCCGCACCATCTTTTTTGCCTTCCGGCGTGTGGACCGGAAGATCGGAATGCCGGAGGGCTTGCGTGTGCTTCGCGCCATAGCGGTGGCGTGTGTAGCGCGCATGGATTGGACTGGCATGTTTGGCCTTGGCTTTGGGCTTGATGCAAAGACTGATATCGTCATTGTCCTTCACTTGCCGGTATATCGAGTGCATATTCGATATACTGGCTTTCATGAGCATGGTGAAGCAGAAACGAGTGCGTAAAAGCCCGGAGGAACGGCGCGCGGAGATTGCGCAGGCCGCAGTGCGTCTGGTGGGGGAGAAGGGCTACTATGGCACGTCCCTGAAGGATGTGGCCGACGCCGTGGGCATGAGCCAGCCCGGACTGCTCCATTACATCGGCAATAAGGAAGGCCTGCTGTCGATGCTCATCACCGATAACTACGACGTATTCGGTACGCCGGACGACTTCATGGCATCAGGCCTGCCCGGCAGCGACCCGGATCGTCTATTGTTCCCCGCTTATCTGCGTTATCTGGTGCGCTACAACGCGCAGCGGCGCGAGCTGGTGGCGCTATACATCGCTCTGGAGGCTGAGGCGTTGGGGCCTGACCATCCGTTGCATGAGTATTTCGACGGACGCCCGCAGGAAGTCTGGGAGCATTACTCACGCTATCAGTGGTGCATTCCGCCCCAGATGGGTTCGTGGGAGGATTCCATGAAATCGCTGGTGCGTCGGTGCATCGAGGCCATGGACGGCGTGCAGCTGCGCTGGATGCGCAATCCGCCGGTGGATCTGTACGACGAATGGCTGGCGTTCGAGGAGCTGCTTTTCCCCTCGCCGATGTGGGATAACTACCGGTAGGCAGAGTGTGGGCCGGCCTCGGGTCGCAGTCGATACGAGGCCGGTCTCGGGCCTTGACCGAAGCTGATTCAGGGGAATGCGGCTAACTCCGGTCTAACAAATCATAGATATCGTGATTGCGACACGCCGATGTGCCGTATGTAAGCGAAGAAACGTTGATTGTCCGCCGATTTGAATAACGAATAACCGTTAGATAATGATTTGACGGAAAGGTGCGGCCGGGAGTATTCTCAATGTTATCTAACGGACGTTAGGTATGTCAGGGAAGACAAATCAACAAGGTAAGGTTCAAAGATGAGTGATGCAATGACCGCCTCCGCCGAAGAGCGTTTTGCGGCATACAATGCGAACATCGCCGCGGCCGGCAAGGATCCGTCGCTGTCCCCCGAGACCGGCAGGCAGATGGACAAGGCCATGCTGTTCCGCTTTGGCGCGGGCTTCCTGGTCTTCGGTCTGCTGTGGATGAGCGGTCTGGCCATCGTGTCGGCCGTGTTGCTCACCAAGCATCTGCAGAACATCTTCGGTCCGGATGTCGAGGGCCTGACCGGTGTGATTAACGCCTGCACCGCCGTGGCCTCGCTGGTCTCCAACCTGCTGTTCGGTACCCTGTCCGACCGATCCCGCTCCAAGTGGGGACGCCGTACGCCGTTCATTGTGCTGGGCGCGGTGCTCGGCGGCGTCACCCTGTTCCTCACCGGCATGGTGTCGAACGCCGTGGCCATCACCATCATCTACTGCCTGTGCATGTTCGGCCTCAACGCCATGATCGCGCCGCTGGTGGCCATGATCTCCGACCGCATCCCGATGAACGTGCGCGGTACTATGTCCGCCTTCTTCGGCGCCGGCCAGACCTGCGGCGCCCCGATTGGCACCCTCATCGGCTCCGCCTTCATCCTGAATCCGTTCCCGGGCTTCATCCTCGCCGGCGTGCTCATGTTCCTCGGCGGCATCGTCGCCGTGCTCATCGTGCCGAAGGAATCCTCCGCCGACTTCCTGCCCAAGGACGAAGGCAAGGTCACCGATGTGCTCCGCAGCTTCATCCCGCCGAAGTTCTCCACCGCCCACGACTTCTACAAAGCGTTCGCCGGCCGTCTGTGCATGCTGCTGAGCTACCAAATGATCACTGTCTACCAGCTGCTCATCTTCCAGAAGTACATCGGTCTCGACGACACGGCCGCCGGTGCCGCCATGGCCACCATGTCCGTGATCACCATGGTCGTCTCGCTGGGCGGTTCCGTGGTCGCCGGCCCGATCTCCGACGTCATCGGCCGCCGCAAGCTGCCCGTCATCGCTGCCTCCGTGCTGTTCGCTATCGGCATGGCCATGCCGTGGATCATGCCGACCACCATGGGCATGTTCCTGTACGCCGGCATCGCCGGCCTTGGCTACGGCGTCTACTCCTCCGTGGACCAGGCCCTCAACGTGGACGTGCTGCCGAACAAGGAGGAGGCAGGCAAGGACCTCGGCGTGCTCAACCTCGCCACCACGCTCGGCCAGATGCTCGGCCCGGTGCTCATGTCCGTAATCACCGTGACCCTCGGCTACGCCGCCGCCTTCCCGATCTCCATCGTGTTCGCGCTGCTCGGCTGCGTATTCATCATGATGATCAAGGGCGTCAAGTAAGCGATTCCTACGCACGCCGATTACGCGCCGCCGGCCGGCCGCCAGCAGCTGTACGCCAGCCATAGCCGTACAGTTCGACGTCACAGGCGTGCGGGCCGTCTTCCTCCTCCTTGCGGCCCGTGCGGCACCTTCCTCCTCCCCCTATCAGTTACGATGTGCCGGGCCGGTCCGATTCAGGACAGTCCGGCATCATCGTTTCCGGAGCATTCGCTTCAGGCCGTCGCATGACTTATCGACGGCCTGACACCCCCCGACCTTCGACCTACGATAGGCATATCAAACCAGCCCCAACCAGCCCATAGCGCAAAGGAACCTTTGATGACCAAGACCAGCGTGGACCGCATCCTGTTCGGCGCGGCCTACTACGACGAATACATGCCCGCAGGCGCCGACCGCATCGAAACCGACATGCGGATGATGGAGGCGGCCGGCATCAACGTGATTCGCATCGCCGAATCGACTTGGAGCACATGCGAGCCGCAGCCCGGCGTGTTCGACTTCACCCATGTGGACCGCGCGCTGGATGCCGCCGCCCGTCATGGCATCGCCGTGATCGTGGGTACGCCCACCTACGCTGTGCCCGCCTGGCTCGTGCGCCTGCATCCGGACGTGCTCGCTGTGACGCCGAACGGCCCGGGCAAGTACGGTCCGCGCCAGATCATGGACATCGTCAACCCCGCCTACCGTTTCTACGGCGAGCGCGTGATTCGCCGGCTCATCGAGCATGTGACCAGCCACCCGGCCGTCATCGGCTATCAGGTGGACAACGAGACCAAGTACTACGATTCCGTGAGCCCGGACATGCAGGCGCTGTTCGTCAAATACCTGCGTGAGAAGTTCCATGACGATCTGGACCTGCTCAACGTCCACTTCGGTCTCGACTACTGGTCCAACCGCGTGGACGCATGGGAGGACTTCCCGGACGTCACCAACTCCATCAACCAGTCGCTGCGTGGCGAGTTCGACCGGTTCCGCCGTGCGCAGGTCGCCGAATTTCTGGCCTGGCAGACGGGTATCGTGCGCGAATGCGCCCGTGAGGACCAGTTCGTCACCCAGAACTTCGATTTCGAATGGCGCGGGTATTCGTACGGCATCCAGCCGGCCGTCGACCACTTCAAGGCGTCGGCCGCCGTGGACATCACCGGCGTGGACATCTATCATCCCACCGAGGACGATCTGACCGGCAAGGAGATCGCATTCGGCGGCGACATGACCCGCTCCGCCAAGAACGGCGCCAACTATCTGGTGCTCGAGACCGAGGCGCAGGGCCAGCACGGCTGGGTGCCGTTCCCCGGCCAGCTGCGCCTGCAGGCCTACTCGCACTTGGCCTCCGGTGCAGATATGGTCGAATACTGGCACTGGCACTCCATTCACAACTCGTTCGAGACCTACTGGAAGGGCCTGCTCTCGCACGACATGGAGCCGAACCCCACCTACGAGGAGGCCGGGGTGTTCGGCCGCGAGGTGGCTCGGCCGGAGGTCGGCGAGCGTCTCGTGCACCTCAGGAAGTGCAACAAGGTGGCCATCATGGTGTCCAACGAGGCGCTGTCAGCGCTTGATTGGTCGCGTGTGGAGACCGGTTTCCCGGACGGCGTCGGCGTGAACTACAACGACATCGTGCGACGCGTGTACGACGCGCTGTTCGAGCTCAACGTGGAATGCGACTTCCTGCCCGTGGACGCGCCCGGCGAACGGCTTGCGCAGTACGCGATGATCGTGACGCCGGCGCTGTACTGCGCACCGGAGGAGACCATCGCACGCCTGCGCGGCTTCGTGGCAGGCGGCGGCCATCTGGTCTCCACGATTCGCTCGTTCGTCACCGACGACGAGGTGACCGTCTGGCATGACCGCGCGCCGCACGGCCTGGCCGACGTGTTCGGCATGACCTACAACCAGTTCACCCGCCCGAAGGGTCGCGTGGGTGTAGTGTTTGCGGACAATGCCGCGCTCGCCGGCACGCCGGACGCGCAGGCCGAGGCGTTGATCGAGCTGCTCAAAGCCGATGTCGAGGACGACTCGCCTACCGAAGTGATGGCCCGGTACGGCCATTACGCATGGGAATCCTACGCGGCCGTGACCCGCCATGTATTCGGCAAGGGCAGTGCCGAATGGATCGGCACGCTGCTCGACGTCGATACGATGCGCGCCGTGATGCGCGAGGCCGTCGAGCATGCCGGGGTCGAGGGCGCCGGATCGGCGCTCGCCGGCAAGGTTGTGGTCCGTCAGGGCGTGAACTCGGCGGGGGAGACGGTCACCTACCTGCTGAACTACTCCGCCGAGTCGGTCACCTTCGCCAGCCCGGTCGCCGGCTCGGTGGTCGTCGCGCCGCAGGTCATCGGCCATGACGGACTGATCGACGAGGCCGCCTCCACTTCGCTGGCCGTCCGCCCCGGTCTGCCCGTCGCGACGGGAGACGAGCTGACCATTCCGCGCTGGAATCTCATCGTCATCGTCGGCTGAGCGCGCGTCGTACGTGGCCATGCGGCGTGGCTCCCGTAGCATGGCCCCACGGTGTAGGGATTGTCCCACCGTGTAGGGAAATCCCCATGGTGTAGTAAATGACCCACGGTGTAGGGATGTAAAATGGCGGAATTCCGCCAAAACGCAAAAACCGCTCTCTACACCGTGGGCCGTTCCCTACATGGTGGGGTGTTCGTCCTCGTCAGCCCGGTACTGAGAGGCGTCAATATGCGAAGAATCGCACCTCGTGGCCCCGGATGCAGGTGTTGGAGCCGCATTGCCTCGCCATGCGGTTCTGTCGCATGTCGTATGCTCCGGACGCGCTGATGGGCGATTGGGTATTCCTCTGATTACTGAGTGGTAGATAAATCTATGCCGTGAGTGCGTTTCGCTCAAGACACGCTGGTTAAGTGAGCAAACTTTCTGCGTTATACTCTATCTAGTAGTTATTAGATAAATATCCGATAACGAACAGTCATCACAGATATAACTCAACGAAGAGTCGTGGGAATGCGGTTTTAGTGCGCGGGTGTTTTGGCGCGCACAGGGCCGTGAGCCCGCACCATCATCTCCGCGAAAACCAACGAAGGAGTCCACACCATGACCACATGGATCGCCACCACCCAGGACGCCAAGCTCATCGACCGCACGGCCGAACTGGTCGCCACCGGCGCGACCGCAGCGCCGGACCTGCAGCTGGATGGCAATGAGTACCAGAAACTGCGCGGCTTCGGCGGCTGCTTCAACGAGCTCGGCTGGCTGCCGTTGCAGACCGTAACCGAAGCCGAGCGTGACCAGATCATCAAAGAGCTGTTCAGCCCCGACGAGATGAACTTCACGTTCAACCGCGCGCCCGTGGGCGCCAACGATTTCGCCGACCACTGGTACAGCTACGACGAGGTCGAGGGTGACTACGACATGGAGCACTTCTCCGTCGAACGCGACGAGGAGACCCTGATCCCATACATCCACCGCGCGCAGGAATGGCAGCCGGATATGCGCCTGTTCTCGAGCCCCTGGTCCCCGCCGACCTGGATGAAGCGCCCGAAGGCCTACAACTACGGCCGTCTGATCCGCACGCCGGAGAACCTCAAGGCGTACGCGAAGTATCTGGTCAAGTATGTTCAGGCCTACGCCGAGCATGGCATCACCGTGAACCAGCTGCATGTGCAGAACGAGGTCTTCGCCGATCAGAAGTTCCCGAGCGCCCTGTGGGATTCCGATGCCCTGAAGGAGTTCATCCGCGACTATCTCGGACCGGCCTTCGATGAGGCTGGACTCGACACCGACATCTGGCTGGGCACGCTCAACGGTCCGGAGGACATGAAGTGGACTGGCGGCGGCTACGGCATGGCGCTCAACAACTACAACCGTTTCGTGGACAACATCCTCTTCGATGACCGCGCCCGCCACTACATCAAGGGCATCGCCTACCAGTGGGCCGGACAGAACTGCATCTCCCGCACGCACGAATCGTGGCCGGAGATTGAGCTCATCCAGTCCGAGTCCGAGTGCGGCGACGGCCAGAACACATGGGAATACGCCGAATACGTCTTCCACCTCATCAACCACTACATCCGCAACGGCGCCACCGCCTACACCTACTGGAACATGATCCTCGACGATCAGGATTCTACTTGGGGATGGTGGCAGAACTCGTTGTTCACCATCACCGCCGATACGCACGAGGTGCGTCGCAATCCCGAATACTACGTGATGCGCCACTTCTCCAAGTACGTGCGTCCGGGCGCCGTGCTGCTGGGCACCACCGGCCACTTCAACTCGATGGCCATCGCCTTCCGCAACCCGGACGGCACGGTGGTCGTGGTGGCGCAGAACGCCCTCGAAACAGAGATGCCGTTCGAGTTCGCCGACCCGTCCGACGCTTCCCGCGGCATCAAGGCCACGCTCGCCCCGCGTTCGTTCAACACCTTCGTGCTGGACTGACGCGTTGTCTGAAGCGTCGGGCCGACGTGCCGGACGACGTGCCGGCCCGAAGTACGAAGCGCTGTGACGGCGGTTTCCCGTTGCTCACAGCGCTTCAGCTCTGCTTGTTTAGTGTCGTATTCATGGCATCCGTTTCTGGCATCCGTCACGCCGCGACGTACCGGGTGCTTCGGGCATTACCTGTGGGGGCGATGCGACCAGCGTGTTCGAGCTTGCGCAGTGCGTATGCCGCTCGATTCTTGTTGACTCCAAGTCGTTGCTGGATTTCCAGCCGGGAGATGCCTTCGGGGGTGCTTCGGATCAACGCCAAGGTGAGCTCCTCCAATGTGCTGGATGGATTGAATGCATTCGTTTGCGGCGTTGAAGGCATTGCATTTTGGGGTGCCGATGGGGGCAGCGATGGGATGGACGTGCAGCCGTTGTGTGTCACTTGCGCCGGTATGTTGTCGGCCGGTGCCCCGGTGCCGGTGCCGCCGTCGATGTGAGATGTGGCGTGGGCGGTCGGTTCCAAGGCGAGAGTACCCACTCCCTTTCCAGTCGGGTATCCGTTGAGGACGGCGATTTGGACGTTGCCCTTCTCCTGAATGGCGGGACCGGAAGGGAAGGGGTTGCTGGCGGTGAACCAATCACTGATGTCGGGCCCATCGGTTGGATTGGCGTGAATCGGATTGCCCCCGTCTCCGGTGCCGTCCAATCGAGGAAGACTCAGGGTGAATGCGCTTGGCGTGATGCGGATAATGGGCGATTCGCTGTTGCCGGCATACTCCTCCATGATTTTGGGAATGCCGCTGCCGTAGCTTTCCATAAGATCCAGACGGTAGAACGTGTTTGCCAGCACTGTGTTACGGGGTTGGGAGATGCCGTTGGTGAGATCTGTGAGCGTGATGCCCTTCACCAGTCCGCCAAGCGATACGAAATCGATGCGGTCGGCATAGATGCTGACCAAGGTGGGTCCCGAATAATCGTAATCGCGATGTACCACGGCATTGAGCAGAGCCTCTCGCAGGGCCGCTGGCGGATAGGCATAGGTGTCATTGCGGTACAGGCCCACGATATCGGAACGTATCGGATTGTTGAGTTCCAGATAACGACATACATCGTCCAGCTGCTGGAGCAACGATCCCTGAAACTCCTGACGTGCAAGGAACCTCGCTTTCGAATTGCCTTGATATACGGCGCACTTGATGGTATGTCGGCATTGGTCCGAAATCAGGGCTGCGGCGTTGGTGTACAGCCCATCTGAATTGATGAGCCCCAATGACCGTTGTTGGGGCTTGCCCCAAGGTACTTGTTGACGGGCGAATATCGCATTTGCCTCGTTGAATGTCAGGTCCTGATCGATGCTTACGGATGCATCGAACGCCGTGACGTCGTCATCTCGAATCATCTGTCGAATGCGTTCTTCGCTGGCGGGTACGGCGGAAACCCCGTGGCGGATGAACACTCCGGTTGGGCGCATGCCCTTGCCGGCGAGATAGTAAGGGCGTTTGACTCCACGCAGTACGGTGACGTGGACGATGTTGCGCATAACGCCGGCGCCATCCTCCATCGATTCGCATTCGATGGAGGTGTACGCGGTCAGATCCGGTCTGATGGCATTGCGGATCATGTCGCCGACGCCGCCCATCACGGCATCGGGACCATCCACGCCGACGGGGATGCCGTCATCGTCGATGCCGATGTACAGGTCACCGCCTTCGGAGTTCGCGAAAGCGACGATTTCTCGTTTCGCCGCATCGTTGAGCTGTCGTTTGAATTCGACCGTGGCGCTTTCATGCAGTCGGCTCATGGCGGTACCCCTGTTAACCCTCAATTATCATCGATGAATTCATCGTAACTCATCGATGGGACTAGGATTCGGTGTGGAGTGTTGTAGCGGGTGGGTGTCAACTGTTGTTGTCATCGTTGTCATGACGATGGTCCGTCGCCTGTGCCGGGCGTGCGTTTCACACTCGGAAACTAGTATCTTCCGCAAGAAGTTCGTTGATTATATTGTTGGCTCCCCTTGTCGGGGGGCTGTCCCGGCGGGGCTGAGGGGTAGTCAATTCGCCAACGAATTTCTAAAGCAGGACACAAGTGAGGCCGCTGCCATCGCTGCGCCGAAGCCGAATCATGGAGCTTGCGGGGCGGTTCGAGCGCAAGCGGTGGCCGTGCACGTCATCGGAATGCGGTTGGTTTACACTGGTCAACTATGTCCACACCAACCGCATCCCACCCCAAGCGCGTCCGCAAGTCCCCCGAGGAGCGTCGGCGGGAGATCCTCGACGCCGCGGTCCGTTTGATTTCCGAGCGCGGATACAACGGCATCTCCGTGCAGGATGTGGCGGATATGGTGGGTGTCACCAAGCAGGGTGTGCTGCGGTACATCGGCAGCAAGGACAACCTACTGGCGATGGTGTACCGCGAGAACTACAACGTGGACGGCAATGTCGAGGATTTCAAGGTTTCCGGGCTTCCGGGGTCCACTGCCGATGATCTGCGCCTGCCTGCCTACCTGCGCTATCTGGTGGACTACAATTCGCGGCGTCGCATGCTGGTGCAGCTGTTCACCATGCTCCAGGTGGAGACCTTCAACCCGGACCATCCACTGCATGAGGAGTTCGCCGATCGCCAGAATTCGATATGGCGCTACTATTCCAGCTTCGATTGGCGCATCCCGCCGGCGTTCTCCTCGTTCGATGAGGTGCGCCCGATCGTGCGCAAGGCGTTGGAGGCCATGGACGGCATACAGCTGCGCTGGCTTCGTGAGCCTGCCATCGACCTCAACGAAGAATGGGCGGAATTCGAGCCGCTTCTGTTCCCCTCACCGCTGTGGAATGGGTATCGCTGAAGCATATCGCCAGCGCTTATTTGAGCCTTATCGGATTCGTCGCCATTGCATCTGAGTGCCAACGATGATGCCGCGAATATGACGATGGCATTGACGCCAGCCGTCGGGTCGCTGGTATGCCTGTGAACGGCGTGTAGCTGCGCAAGCAAACTGGTAATCCATCGGATTTCGAGCTGTGCGTTGCTGGTTTTCGCCACTCTCCAGCGTGTCTAGGCTCATGCCGCATTAAACTACCAATCGGTAATTAAAGTTGTTCGATTTCATCGAGGAAAGCGATACCGCCATGACCGCAACCATCGAAAACCTGCCCTACAAGAACCCGGACCTGCCTGACACCGAGCGCATCGCCGACCTGCTCTCCCGTATGACCCTCGAGGAGAAGGTCGGCCAGATGATGCAGCTTGACGCGCGAGGCGGTGATCTGGAGGACCTCATCGTCAACAAGCACGTCGGCTCCATCCTGCACACCAGCCCCGCCGATCTGCCGCGCGCCGTCAGGATGGTCAACGAGCAGACCCGTCTGGGCATCCCGCTGGTCATCGGCGACGACTGCATCCACGGTTACTCGTTCTGGCCAGGCGCCACCATCTTCCCCTCCCAGCTGGGCATGGCCGTGAGCTGGGACCCGGCCAAGATCGAGGCCGCCGGTCGCGCCACCGCCGAGGAGGTCTCCTGCACCGGCGTGCACTGGACCTTCTCCCCGGTGCTGTGCATCGCGCGTGACACCCGCTGGGGCCGCGTGGACGAGACCTTCGGTGAGGATCCGATGCTAATCGGTGAGCTCGCCTCCGCTATCGTGCGCGGCTATCAGGGCGGCGCCAAGGTCGGCGAGCCTCTGCCCAAGGACGCGATTCTGGCCTGCGCCAAGCACTTCGCCGGTTACTCCGAGACTCAGGGCGGTCGCGACGCTTCAGAAGCGGACCTCTCCCACCGCAAGCTGGAATCCTGGTTCCTGCCGCCGTTCGAGCGCGTGGCCAAGGAGGGCTGCGGCACGTTCATGCTCGGCTACGAATCCATCGACGGCGTGCCGGTCACGTTCAATAAGTGGCTGCTCACGGACAAGCTGCGTGGTGCGTGGAAGTACAACGGCACCCTCATCACCGATTGGGACAACGTCGGCCGCTCCGTCTGGGAGCAGAAGGTCAAGCCCGACTACGTGCACGCCGCCGCGGACGCGGTCAAGGCCGGCAACGACCTGGTCATGACCACCCCGCAGTTCTATGAGGGCGCAATCGAGGCCGTGAAGACAGGTCTGCTGGACGAATCGCTGATTGACGCAGCCGTAAGCCGTATTCTTGCACTTAAGTTCCGCCTCGGACTGTTCGAGGACCCGCGACTGCCCGACGAGGCCCGCATCAAGGCGGTCATCGGCTCCGAGGAGCATCAGCGCATCAATCTGGAGCTCGCGCGCGAAGCCGTGGCCCTCTTGCGCAACGACGGTGGTCTGCCGTTCACTGCCGGTGCCCAAGGTGGGGGCACCAAGCGCATCGCCGTCGCCGGCCCGCTCGCCGACGATGCCCAGAACCAGCTCGGCGACTGGACCGGCAACTCCGGTCAGGTCTCCTGGATGCCAGACGGCCAGCCGCGCGAGATGATCACTACCGTGCTTGACGGCCTGCGTGCACTCGCCGGCGACGACTGCGAAGTCACCTACGCCCGCGGCGCGAACGTCGTGGACCTCGTGACCGACCCGGCCGGCGAACTCTACCCGGACGGCCAGCCCCGCCCGAAGATCGGCGTGAGCGCCGCCGTCGATCAGACGCTGATCGACGAGGCCGTGGCCAACGCCCGCGAGGCCGACCTCATCGTGGCCGTGGTCGGCGACGTCGTCCAGCTGGTCGGCGAGACCTGCTCCACCGCCACGCTCGAACTGCTCGGCGGCCAGAACGCGCTGCTTGACGCGCTCGCGGCGGTTTCGCGCGAGACCGGCAAGCCGATGGTCACCGTGCTCATCAGCTCCAAGCCGCAGGTGCTGCCCGCCTCCATCGTGGGCGAGAACGGCGTGTTCGCCAAGCGCGTGAGCGACCCGTCCACCGGAACCGGTTCCATCCTGTGGGCCGCGAACCCTGGCATGAAGGGCGGCCAGGCCATCGCCGAAATCATCCTCGGCATCACCAACCCGTCCGGCCGCATTCCGGTCACCTTCCCGCGTCACGCCGGTCAGTTGCCGGTCTACTACAATCAGGTCCGCGGACAGCACGGCGATCGCTACGCCGATCTCACCCAGGACCCGGCATTTGCATTCGGCGAGGGTCTGGGCTATACGACGTTCGAGTACGGCGAACCCCGGATCGTCGGTGATGCTACCGGCGAGGACGGCACGTTCGTGGAGGGCGACACCGTGCACGCCGAGATTGACCTGACCAACACGGGCGACCGTGCGGGCACCGAGGTGGTACAGGCATACATCGGCGACATCGTCACCTCCTACAGCTGGACCGACCGCGAGCTCAAGGCCTTCCAGCGCGTGGACCTCGAGCCGGGCGAGACCAAGACCGTGGCCTTCGACATCCCGGTAGCCGACTGCACCATCGTGGACCCGGACGCCAACCGCATCGTCGAGCCCGGCGAATTCGAACTGCTCATCGGCCACTCGTCCCGCCGCGATGAGCTCAAGCGCACCACGTTCACCGTGGCGTGACGCCGCCGCTTCGCGTTCCCGTGATGTCCCTGAGGCGTCCCCGCTCTTGCTTGTTCCGGCAAGGCGGGGCCGCCTTTTGCGTATCCCATCTACCCTGATGAGTGTTCTGGGCATATGGCGATGATTTGGCGTGCAGGAGTAGCTTTTCTGGGCATATGACGACCAGTTATTCTGGGCATATCCATACCATGAAGCCGGTTCTGGGCATATGCGGTACATGAGGAGGGGAAAATCGTTTCCTCATGTACCGCATATGCCCAGAATGCGTTGTAGGGATTCGTATATGTACCGCATATGCCCAGAACCAGGGCCGCTACTGGTGCGGGCGCCGGCGGAAGCAGAACCGGCCTGTGCCCTACCGATACCCCTCCCACAAAGGCAGGGGCATGAGAACGTCTTCGCAATCCGCCCACATGGCGGCAAGGTCCTGGCCGGGGGAGCGCAGCCAGCGCAGCTGGAGGCCATCCATCATCGAGAAGCCGGCCTGCAGAAGATGCTCCACGTTCACGCCATCCGGCACGCGCCAGTTGATGTTGAGCGCGTTGGCCACGGTGTCGTGCTCGCGGCGGGCGAAATAGTCGTGCGCCGGATGCGCGGGGTCGAGCGCCTCGGCGCTCAGGGTGGAGAACATGTGCACCAGCGCCGGGCGTGTGGCATTCACCGCCACCACCTTGCGCCACATTTCGGCGATGAGCGGACGCGCCTCGGTGACCATCGTGGCCATGATGTCCACGGTCTGCTGGTCGTAGGTTTCGGTGAGCGCGAGGTCCAGCAATCCCTCCTTGCTGCCCACGTAATGCAGTACGCCGGCCTTGGTGAGTCCGACCTCGGTGGCGATGCGTTGCAGCGAGGTGCCGTAGTAGCCGAGTCTGCCGAAGGATTCGACGGTCGCCTCGATGATGGCGCTGCGGCGGTCGTCCGCCGACGCGGCGGGGGAGGGGGTGGGATCGTTCATGCGTTTCTCTTCTCCGCTCCCGAGCCCGGGAGCTGGTAACTGGTGCGGTTGCTGGTGCAGGCGGGGCGATGGGGCTTGCACAACGACTTCCGCACAGTGTATTGCTGCATCGTATCAAGCAAGATTATCTCCTACCTTACGGTCGGTTGGTAAGGATTCCAAATGATTTCGGTGTGTTGCGTCGTCAATTCTGATACTCTACCTACCAACCGGTTGGTCTAGGCGGTATTGCCTGATGGAATTCGCGGATGAACCTCACTGGGCAGCGGGATATCGAATCCCCGAGATTCGTTCCCTTGCCGACGTCCGGACCGAACCGCGCAAAACGACTGACATCGCACACGACTCAAGGAAAGAGGCATCATGAGCGAAACCAACGCAACCCCGACCTACCCCTCCGTCAAGGATCTGACCCTCGAGGAGAAGGCGTCCCTGACCTCCGGCGGAGACGCCTGGCACCTGCAGAGCGTCGAGCACAAGGGCATCCCCGGCTACATGATCACCGACGGCCCCCACGGCCTGAGGAAATCCCTGGCCTCCAACACCAGCGAAACCGACCTCAACGACTCCGTGCCGGCCACCTGCTTCCCGCCGGCCGCAGGCCTCTCCAGCTCGTGGAACCCAGCGCTCATCCGCAAAGTCGGCGAGGTGATGGGCGAGGAGTGCGTGCAGGAGAAGGTCGCTGTGATCCTCGGCCCCGGCGTCAACATCAAGCGCAACCCGCTCGGTGGCCGCTGCTTCGAGTACTGGTCCGAGGACCCGTATCTGGCCGGCCATGAGGCGGTCGGCATCGTCGAGGGCGTGCAATCCAAGGGCGTGGGCACCTCGCTGAAGCACTTCGCCGCCAACAACCAGGAGACCGACCGCCTGCGCGTGGACGCCCGCATCAGCCAGCGGGCCCTACGCGAGATCTACCTGCCGGCCTTCGAGCACATCGTCAAGACCGCCCAGCCGTGGACCATCATGTGCTCCTACAACAGAATCAACGGTGTGCACTCCGCCCAGAACCACTGGCTGCTGACCGACGTGCTGCGCGACGAATGGGGCTTCAAGGGCATCGTCATGTCCGACTGGGGCGCCGACCACGACCGCGTGGCGTCCCTGAACGCCGGCCTGAACCTCGAAATGCCGCCGAGCTACACGGATGACCAGATTGTGTACGCCGCACGCGACGGCCGCATCGACCCAGCTCAGCTCGACCGCATGGCCCAGGGCATGATCGACCTGACCAACAAGGCCCGCGCCGCGATGAGCATCGACGGCTACCGTTTCGATGTGGACGCACATGACGAGGTGGCTCGCCAGGCCGCCGTGGAATCCATCGTCATGCTCAAGAACGAGGACGCGATCCTGCCGATTGACCCTGCCGGAGGCAAGAAGCTCGCCGTCATCGGAGAATTCGCGCGCACCCCGCGTTATCAGGGCGGCGGCTCCTCGCACATCACCCCCACCAAGATGACATCGTTCCTCGACGCTCTGGACGAGCGCGGCATCAAGGCTGACTTCGCCCCCGGCTTCACGCTCGACCTTGCCCCGGCCGACTCCGCGCTGACGCTCGAAGCCGTCGAAACCGCGCGCGACGCCGACGTGGTCCTCATGTTCCTCGGGCTTCCCGAGGAGGCCGAGTCCGAGGGCTTCGACCGCACGACGCTCGACATTCCCGCCAAGCAGATCGAACTGCTGCGTCAAGTGGCTGCGGAGAACCCGAACGTCGTCGTAGTGCTGTCCAACGGTTCTGTGGTAACCGTGCACCCGTGGGCCGATGCCTCCAAGTCGATCCTCGAATCCTGGCTGCTCGGACAGGCCGGCGGCCGCGCGCTCGCCGATGTGGTCTTCGGCGAGGCGAGTCCGTCCGGCAAACTCGCCCAGTCCATCCCGATGGACATCAACGACGACCCGAGCATGCTCAACTGGCCCGGCGAGGAAGGCCACGTCGACTACGGCGAAGGCGTGTTCGTCGGCTACCGCTATTACGACACCTATAACAAGGCCGTCGATTACCCGTTCGGCTACGGCTTGAGCTACGCGACGTTCGAGATCGGCGACGTGGCCGTGGCCAAGACCGGTGCCAACACCGCATCTGTGACCGCGACCGTGACCAACACGTCCGACACGCCCGCCGCCGAAACCGTTCAGGTCTACGTGGCGCCCGGCAAGGCCGACGTTGCCCGTCCGGTTCACGAGCTCAAGGGCTTCGAGAAGGTGTTCCTCGGAGCCGGCGAATCCAAGACCGTGACCATCGAGCTCAATGAGCGCGCCTTCGCCTACTGGTCCGAGAAGTACAACGACTGGCATGTCGAAGCTGGCGAATACACGGTGGAGGTCGGCGTCTCCAGCCGCGACATCGCCGCCAGCATCGCGGTGACGCTCGACGGTGACGGCAAGTCCATGCCGCTGAACGAATGGTCGACGTTCGGCGAATGGTCCGCCGACCCGGTCGGCGCCAAGGTGGTCGAGGCGGTGGGTGCCGCCGGCGAACGCGGCGATATGCCCAAGCTGCCGGACAACGACATGATGCGCCTGTTCCTCAATTCCATGCCGATCAACTCGCTGCCCACGCTGCTGGGCGAGTCCGGCAAGGACCTCACCGCCTTCATGCTCGACGAATACGCGGCGCTGACCAAGTAGCAGCAGTCCGGTCAGACGGTCCGTCGGCCTGACGTCGCGACATACCAAAGGGGAGTTCGCAGAACCACGGTTGTCACAGACAGCCATTGGGTTTCGCGCCATTGCGCGAAGCCCATCCGCCGTTCTGCGAACACCCCTTCGACGTATCGGCCGGCAACGAGCTATTGGTCTGTGCAAAGCTTCCTACAAGGCCCACTGACATGGTGGCCCCCAATGGACGACAGGCAATTGTTGTATGCGGAACTGTTGTATATGGGACGTAATAACATGCTTCAATGCAGATTAGATGCACATGGAATGCATAGTCAACTGTCGCGAATGGAGGGGTTGTGGACCGTCGTATCCTCAGCTTCGATTTGCGGGCGCTCGTCAAGGCGGTGAATCGGTATCTGGGTGAGACGATGCCGGAATCGGCGCGTATCGCCACAGGCGGGAACGCGCATATCATCATGTTCCTTGCCCGTAATCGGGACAAGGACATCTACCAGCACACCATCGAACAGAAGTTCTGCATCAGCCGGTCCACAGCCTCACGTGTGCTGGCGTTGATGGAGAGGAAAGGGCTTATCGTGCGCGAATCGGTCGCCCACGATGCCCGGCTCAAGAAAATCGTGCTCACCGAAAAGGCGGATGCCATCGTCGCCGACCTCACGGCGAATGGCGAGCGAGTGGAGCGTCTGCTGTCGAAGGGATTCACCCAGGCGGAGACCGAACAGCTCATGCAATACGTGCAACGGTTGCGTGCCAACGTGGACGCAGCGCAGCAGGCGTTCGAGCTGCGGCAAGAACAGCCCCGACATGAAACCAAACAATTCGACCATGACGAAATATCGGATACGGAGAACAAGAAGGAGGAGAGCAAATGAGCGATACCACAGCAAAACGTACTGCACGTACTGCAATAGCAGACAGCGATGATGCAGTCGCCACCGAAGCCGCGATCATGCGGTCGCGCAAGGCCGTCGAACCGGAACGCCCCAAGCATGTCATCCGGACGCTGGCGGGATCGATGCGCGAATACACCAAGGAGAGTTTCCTGGCCCCGCTGTTCGTGTTCATCGAGGCCATTCTGGAAATCGTGATTCCTACCGTGATGGCCACCCTGATCGACCAGGGCATCACCGGCGGCTCCATGCCCGCCATCATCAGGTTCGGCCTGATCCTGCTGGCCTGCTCCCTGGTTTCGCTGGGTTGCGGCTTCCTGGCCGGAAAGTACGCTGCCATCGCGGCCGCCGGTTTCGCCAAGAACCTGCGCCACGACCAATTCGAACAGGTGCAGCGCTTCAGCTTCACCAACATCGACCGCTTCTCCACCGGTTCGATCATCACGCGCCTGACCACTGATGTGACCAACCTGCAGATGGCGTACGGCATGATGGTGCGTATGGGCGTGCGCGCCCCGATCATGGTGATCGTGGCGTGGATCTTCTCCTACCGCATCAGCCCGAGCATCTCCATGGTGTTCCTCGCCTGCATTCCGATCCTGGCCATCGGCCTGTGCGGTCTGGCGGTGCTGGTGCATCCGGTGTTCGAGCGTGTGTTCCACACCTACGATGCCCTCAACAACGTGGTGGACGAGAACCTGCAGGGTGTCCGCGTGGTGAAGTCCTACAACCGCGAATCCTTTGAAATCAACAAGTTCGACAGGATCTCCAAGCGCATCTTCAAGGACTTCACACTCGCCGAACGCATCATGAGCTTCAACAATCCAATCATGATGTTCTGCATCTACGCCTCGATGATCCTCATCGCATGGCTGGGCGCCCAGCAGATCGTCGCCTCGGGCAACAACGCCGCCATCGGCCTGACCACTGGAGACTTGACCGCTCTGGTGACCTACGCCATGCAGATCCTCATGGCCATGATGATGCTGTCGATGATTTTCGTCATGTTCATCATCTCCCAGGCCTCCGCCGAGCGCATCTGCCAGGTGCTTCAGGAGAAGAGCACCGTGGTCGATCCGGAAACCCCGATCTCGACCGTGGCCGACGGCTCCATCGAATTCGACGATGTCACGTTCCGCTATTCCGACAGCTCCGAAAAGCCGGTGCTTGATGACATCAACCTGACCATCCCCTCCGGCGCCACCATCGGCATCGTCGGCGGCACGGGTTCGGCGAAATCCTCGCTCGTCCAGCTCATTCCCAGGCTCTACGACGTTTCCTCCGGCTCGCTCAAGGTAGGCGGCCGCGATGTGCGCGACTATGACCTCGAGGTGCTGCGCGACCAGGTGGCCATGGTGCTGCAGAAGAACGTGCTGTTCTCCGGCACCATCGCCGAAAACCTGCGCTGGGGTAATCCGGATGCCACGGACGAGGAGCTGCGTCATGCCTGCCGGCTCGCCCAGGCGGATGGCTTCATCCAGGAATTCCCGGACAAGTACGACACGTACATCGAACAGGGCGGCACCAACGTCTCCGGTGGCCAGCGTCAGCGTCTGTGCATCGCCCGCGCACTGCTCAAGAAGCCGAAGATCCTGATTCTCGACGACTCCACCTCCGCCGTCGACACCAAGACCGACAAGCTGATCCGCGAAGCGTTCCACCATGAGATCCCAGACACCACCAAGATCATCATCGCCCAGCGCGTGGCCTCGGTGCAGGAGTCGGACATGATCCTCGTCATGGACGAAGGCCGCATCATGGCACGCGGCACCCATGAGGAGCTGCTCAGGACCTGCGACGAATACCGGTCCATCTACGAATCCCAGACCAAGAACACCGCTCAAGGCCAGATGGAACTCGACCGGTCCGCAGCCGACCAGTCCGCGGCCGAGGAGGCCGCGAAGGTCAGAGGCGTCGATTCCAATAGCGAATCCAGCAATGAGTCTGGTGACAAGGCACAGGAAGGAGAGGCGCGATGAGCGACAAGCAGAATCAACGGAATTTCCGCAACCGCAAACCCGCGATGGGCAAGGCGGCTCCCGGCACCACCAAGCGCATCTTCGGATACATCCTGCAATACCGTTGGCGTGTGGTGGCCATCGTGGCGTGCATCCTCATTGGCGCTATCGCACAGGCCGGTTCCGCCCTATTCCTGCAGACCCTCATCGATAAGTACATCCTGCCGATGGTCGGGCAGAGCAATCCCGATTGGGTGCCTCTGATCCGCGCCATCACCCTGATGGGTTGCCTGTATGCGGCCGGTATCGTTTCCTCCTGGCTGTGGGTATGGCTGGTCGTGACGGTCGAACAGGGCACGTTGAAGAAGATCCGCGACGACATGTTCGCCCACCAGCAGCATCTGCCGATCCGCTACTTCGACACCAACGAGCACGGCGACATCATGAGCCGTTACACCAACGACACGGATACGCTGCGTCAGGCCATCAGCCAGTCGTTCCCGCAGATGTTCTCCGCCGGCATCTCCGCGCTGGCGGCCGTGATCGCCATGTTCTGGTTGTCAGTGCCGCTCACGTTGTTCGTGCTCCTGTTCACCGTGCTGCTGTACTTCATAGTGCGCGCGATCGTCGGCCGTGCCGGACGCTATTTCGTCAAGCAGCAGCAGTGGCTGGGCGATGTGAACGCCTTCGTGGAGGAATCCGTCAACGGCCAGAAGGTCATCAAGGTCTTCAACCATGAGGAGACCACCCAGCGCACCTTCGACCAGAAGAACCAGGAACTGTTCGAGGCGTCCGCCGAGGCCAACACCTGGGGCAACGTCACCATGCCGGTGGTGGGCAATATGGGCTATGTGCTGTACATCCTGCTCGCCATCGTGGGCGGTGCCATGGCGCTTGGCGGCGTGGGCAACTTCGGCCTGTCCGGCGCAGGCCCGCTGACCCTCGGCACCTTGGTCTCGCTGCTGACGCTGTCCCGTTCGTTCATCAACCCACTCGGCCAGGTCTCCATGCAGCTCAACATGGTGATGATGGCGCTCGCCGGTGCCTCCCGAATCTTCGCGTTGATGGATGAACCGGTGGAGTCGGACGGCGGCACGGTGACGCTGGTCAACGTGGAACTGGGCGAAGACGGCCGCACCATGACGGAGACCGACCATGAGACCGGCCACTGGGCATGGAAGCGCGAAGCCGGCGATGATGGCACCCGTTCGCTTAAGGCTGCGGAGAAACTGCATGGCGCCGCACGCGAGGTGGCCTTGAAGGCCAAAGAGCAGGCGATCACCTCGCCTGACGGCAGGCTTACGCTGCTGCAGGGCGACGTGCGTTTCACCAACGTGACTTTCGGCTACAACCCGGACAAGCCGGTGCTGCACGACATCACCTGGTTCGCCAAGCCCGGCCAGAAGATCGCGCTCGTCGGCGCCACCGGTGCCGGCAAGACCACCGTGACCAACCTCATCAACCGGTTCTACGACATCCAGGAAGGCCAGATTCTGTACGACGGCATCTCCGTGGCCGGCATCAAGAAGCCTGATTTGCGCAGGTCTTTGGGCATCGTGCTGCAGGACGTGAACCTGTTCACCGGCACCGTGATGGACAACATTCGTTATGGCCGTCTGAACGCCACTGATGAGGAATGCATTGAGGCCGCGCGTCTGGTCAATGCGGACAGCTTCATCCGCATGCTGCCCAAGGGCTACGACACAGTGCTGGAAGGCGACGGTTCCGGCCTGTCCCAAGGTCAGCGCCAGCTGATTTCCATCGCCCGCGCCGCGGTGGCCGATCCGCCCGCGCTGATTCTCGATGAGGCCACGTCTTCCATCGATACCCGTACCGAGGAAGTCGTGCAGGCCGGCATGGATAACCTGATGAAGGGCCGTACGGTCTTCGTCATCGCCCATCGTCTGTCCACCGTACGCAACTCCGACGTGATCATGGTGCTCGACCACGGCAACATCATCGAGCGTGGCTCGCATGACGAGCTGATCGCGCAGAAGGGCGAGTACTACCAGCTGTACACCGGCGCGGTGGAGCTGGAGTAGTCGATACGCCTGCAAAAACCGCACCTCGATTATCGGGGTGAAGCAATTCTCATCCGGTGGTTGGGGTGCGGTTTTCTATGTTGAGAGCCGTGTGTTGGCGCAGGATTGCGAATATTGGCGGTGAAAAGGGTACATTTGAATTGTTGCTTTGACGATGTATCGGCCGCAAGGAGGGGACTATGGCGTTCGTGACGTTGAAGGATGTTGCTCAACGTGCCGGTGTATCGGCTGCTGCTATTTCCCAGATACTTCACAATAAAGGCCGCTTTTCTAGTGATACGCGACAGTTGGTGCTGAAAACTGTTGAGGAAATGGGGTATGTGCCCGATCAACGTGCTCGTTCCATGCGCTCGTCGGATACTAAGACTGTTGGCCTGCTGGTTCCTGATTTGCGCAATCCGTATTTCGCTGATTTAGTCTCGTCAATGGAAGACGAGTTGTATGCCCAGGGCTATTCCACGCTGATTGGTACTTCAGCAGAAACAGTGGAACGCCAGGATGCGTTTATTGGCAATCTGCTTGGGCAACGTATTGACGGGGCAATCGTGGTGCCGCAAGGTGTCAATTCGTCTGGTATGCAGTCGCTTATCGCGCGCGAGCTACCACTGGTGTTCGTGGATCGTTTGGTATCGGGAGTAAATTCGGTGCCATTCGTAGTGTCCGACCCATACCCAGGTGTTTGCGAGGCGGTTGCCGAACTTGTGCGCTTAGGGCATCGTCACATTGGATTTGTGTCACACTCGTCACTGGGCTCGTCCAATATAAATGAGCGTGAAGCGGCATTCCGTTCTGCTGTGGCACAGGTGACGCAGTTGGGGGAGGGAACTGCGGCGGTTGTCGACTGTGATTCTACATATGTTTCGCGCGAAGCAGGACTAAATAAACTTGTAAGAGCAGGTGTTACGGCGATTATTTGCGCTTACTCGCCTGACATGATCACGATGATTGGTTTGCTGCATGACCGCGGCATTGATATTGGTAGTGAAATGTCAGTGATTTCATTCGATGACATTGCCGTATTCCGTCTGCTGACTCCGCAAGTCGCGATTATTTCGCAGCAAGCTGAGGATATGGGTCGCCAGGGCGTGGATATGTTGCTCGACATGATTATAAATAATGATTGCAGTCGTGGTGAATCGCGCTATGTCCCGTCATCGTTTGTACTGCGTGATTCGGTTGGGGCTCCTATGTGGCGTGTGCCCTGATATTGCAGCGTTTATCAGGTGCATGAAGGCTGGGTTTATGCGCTGAACAGTGCTGACGTGCCGACATCGTTGACAACATCGGTAAAAGGTTATATCATAATTTTCATTAGTTGATTAAACGTTTTATCAATGGCGATGATCAACGATGATCGGTTTGGAGGAAACTCACAGAGGAGGTGAGCGGGCAATGTGCATATCGATTCAGCAAGACGCGCTGACAGCCGAACTGTACGTCAGCGTTCGCGACGCTGTGGGTTTCTACCATTACGACCGCGAAGACGCGCGTATGGCGCTGGATGGTGGGCTGTATTCCGTGGTTGCCTACGTTGATGGTCAGGTGGCCGGAATTGGTCGTGTGGTCGGCGATGGACGTATCGCATTCTTCATCAAAGATCTCGTGGTATTACCGCAATACCAAGGGGATGGAGTCGGTACGGCGGTGCTGCGCGCACTTATCACACGCATTCGAGAACACTGCTGCAACCATGCGTACATTGGCCTGATGGCAACACCTGGCAAGGAATCGTTCTACGAAGAGCATGGGTTCCTGCGCCGGCCGGCACCGGGTTATGGCAGCGGATTAGTCCAATTCGTTGATCCCGTTCCGCTCAGCGCAGCTGAATCCACCGCCACAAGCGGAATCAAGTAATCGGCTCGCCGAGCACTACGCATAACACGTATATCAACACACCACGAAAGGAACCGAACAAGCAATGAAGCAGATCCCTCTGATTATCGACACTGACCCCGGCATCGATGACGCCGTCGCCATCGCACTGGCAGTGTTCAACCCGCGCTTCGACGTGCGGCTGATTACTACGGTTGCTGGCAATGTCAGCATTGAAGCGACAACGACGAACGCGCTCAAGCTGATGGCCTACTACGGTAAGGATGTACCGGTCGCTCGTGGCGCTGCTGAACCGCTGATCCGTCAGCTTGATGATGCAAGCGATATCCACGGTAAAACCGGTATGGAGGGATTCGATTTCCCTGAGCCCAAAACTGAACTTCTGCTGGATAAGCATGCTGTCGAAGCAATGCGCGACGAGATCATGGCTTCTGCTGAACCCGTCACCGTCATGCCAATCGGTCCGCTGACCAACATCGCACTGTTGCTAAAAACTTTTCCGGAAGTCAAGTCGCGTATTGAGCGCATTGTGCTCATGGGTGGTTCGGTCACTCGCGGCAACAAGGGTGTTATGGCCGAATTCAATATTTTCGTTGACCCTGAAGCCGCCAAGATTGTGCTCACTTCTGGTCTTGACATTACTATGGCCACACTGGACGCCGGCTTGGGAACTGTGATTCCGCCGGAGAAAACCGCTCAGCTTAAGGATATGGGCAAGGTCGGTCTGATGGCTCATGACCTGTTCCAGCGCTACCGCAAGCGCAGCTTCGGCACTGGTCTCAAAATGTATGACGCTTGCGCAGTCGCATGCTTGCTGGAGCCTGACCTATTCGACATGACTAAGGCATTTGTGGACGTAGAAATCGCTGGCGAACTCACTGCAGGGTGTACGGTCGTTGATCTTAAGGGCTACCTTAAGCGCGAACCGAATGCCACCGTCACCACCGGCGTTCACGCAGATCGATTCTGCGACTGGTTCATGGACAGCATCGCCCATTGTGCATAGTCCCTTGTCTCTTCGACGCCGCTAACACCGGCGCCCCTGAGCGCATCAATATTCGTGAATTCAACAACAGAGAATAAGAGAACAAAGAAAGGACCAGACCGATGGAACTGGTGATTATGTACCTCGTGGCAATTGCCGCGGTTGGCATTGTGGGCTTTATGCTCGTGAAGAAAATGGACATCAAGATTTCCCTGTTCCTCATCGGCATTGTGCTGATGTACATCGCATTGCTGATGGGCAAGGACATCTCATTCACCGACTTCGTTTCCAGTGGTGTCACTTGGCTTGATCCGTTCAAGGTTGTAGGCGATCAGTTCGTGAGCACGCTCACTTCTGCTGGCTTCATCATCCTCATCCTTGGTGGCTACACCGGCTACATGTCCCATATCGGAGCCAATGAAGTCACGGTAAGTGTGCTCGCCAAGCCGATTGCGCACATCAAGTCCCCGTATATCCTCGTGCCGATTACCTTCTTGTTGGGCAACCTGTTGTCTCTGGTCATTCCGAGTGCTTCCAACTTGGCTATCATCCTTATGGCAACGCTGTACCCGGTGCTTCGCCAAGCTGGTATGAGCCTGC
The DNA here is from genome assembly GCF_006408855.1 of Bifidobacterium sp. UTBIF-68. Classification (NCBI taxonomy): domain Bacteria; kingdom Bacillati; phylum Actinomycetota; class Actinomycetes; order Bifidobacteriales; family Bifidobacteriaceae; genus Bifidobacterium; species Bifidobacterium sp. UTBIF-68. The sequence continues at coordinate 181,026 of NZ_JFAN01000003.1, forward strand.
TGAGCGCAGCTGCAGTCATTGCCACTACTGCAACGATTATGCCGACCCCGCTTGGCTCCGACAATGTTGCCATCGCCGCTGAACTCGCTAAGACCGACATGTTCTCCGGCCTGACCGCCAGCGATTACGTCTTCCGTTATCACGTGCTCGTTTCCATCCCGACCTTGCTCGTCATGGCACTGGCACACTACTTCTGGCAGAAGTTCATGGACAAGCGCGCTGGCTCGGATTTGACCGACGGTGATGTTGACCTGGCTGAGGTTAAGGCTGTTGAAGGTAGCGCTCTCTACCGCACTGTGTATGCGATTTTGCCGCTGCTGCCGATCATCATGCTTCTCATCGTGTTCGCCATCACTTCCACCACCGGCGCAAAGATCGACCTGAGTGTTGAACTCGCTTCCATTCTTTCCTTCGTGATCGCCATTATCTGCGAGCTCATCCGCACTCGCAAGGGCAAGGAAACCCTCGCTGGCACCGAGTCCTTCTTCAAGGGCATGGGTGGCGCAATGCCGATTGTGGCACTGTTGGTCGCTGCTTCTGTGTTCGTCGTTGGTCTTAAGTCCATTGGTCTGATCACCGAACTGCAGAACGCAATGACCGGCCTGTCCGGCTCTGGTATGGGCTTCGTGCTGCCGCTTATCCTTGTCGGCCTCACTGCGCTCATCGTGCTACTCTCCGGTTCCGGTACCGCACTGTTCTTCGCGATGGTTCCGCTCATGGTTCCGCTGGCCGCTGCTGCTGGTATCAATGTGCTCGCTGTGTCCATCCCGATGGGTCTCGCTGGCAATCTGCTGCGCGCTGTCTCGCCGGTTTCTGCTGTGGTGATGATCGTCGCCGGCTCCATCAAGAAGAGCCCAATCGACATTGTGCGCCGTACCAGTGTGCCGATGATCGCTGGCGTAATCGTCATGTTCATCCTGTCCATGGCAATCTTCCTGCCGATGGGTGCGTGATGCTGATATAACCATCACAATCCGCTAGGCGTCAGTCGTCAGCAGAACATATCAATCGCGCAGACGATTTGGCCCCGAATACGTGCAATGCCCGGGATTTGACTTCAGACTCCGGGCATTTGCATACTCGCACGATTGTGTTTCCATCGTGATTTTGCTGAAACGTAGAACAAGCGCAGAACATAGAAGACAGGCCGAAACAAGAAGGCCGAAAGGAAATGCATCATGTCAGCATCATGTCTTGACTTGCTCGACCACCTGCACGGCAGTGTGTCCGTGGTCGGATCAATGAATGTTGATTACACGGTCGTTACTGAGCGGTTGCCGAAACCGGGAGAGACCGTCAACGGTGGCCCGCTGACCTTGTTGCCGGGAGGCAAATCAGCGAATCAGGCATCGGCGGCTGCGCGAATTGGAGCGCAGGTGCGGATGTTTGGTGCAGTCGGGGAAGATGCCAATGCGGATTTTCTGCTGGAGCATTTGCGCGATGCTGGTGTGGATACTTCGCATATCGCTGCCGTTGCAGGTCCCAGTGGCACTACGGTAATTACCGTGGACGCGAATGGTGAGAACACCATCGTATATTCGGCTGGTTCCAATGGTGAGGTGTCTGTCGACTATGTGCGCCAGTCATCTGACGCATTGGTTGCCGCCGATGTACTGGGACTGTGTTTGGAGAGTCCGATGGAAACGGTCACGGCATGCGCTCGCCTCTGCCATGATGCCGGGCTCAAGGTATTGCTCAACGATTCGCCATTCGTTGCTGAACTACCCGCTGAACTTATCGAGGCTTCGGACATTCTGCTGGTCAATGAACATGAAATGGCACAGCTGCTGGACATCGCCGAGCCTGACGATGACGATTGGGATGGACTGGACTGGTCTGATGTGGCGCGGCAGATGCATGACTTCGGCTTTAATCAGGCGGTAATTACGCTTGGCGGGGATGGGTCGGTGGTCATCGATGGTGATGATATCTATCGTATTGCGCCAGTTGCGGTTGCGGCCATCGACACTACCGGGTGCGGAGATGCCTTTATGGGCACGGTTCTGGCCGGACTTGCCTCGGGTCATGCGTTGGCGGACAGTGCGCAGTTGGCCTCGTACGTTTCCGCGTACGCCGCGACTAGGGTCGGTGCGCAAGCCTCTTATGGTACTGCTGCTCAGATTCGTGAGCGGTTTGGTACGAATTGATTACTGAGAAGTGTGGAGTATTGCCGGCCGTGAATTGGTGCAGACCTAACACGTTCATTTAGGCGCTATGCAGTGTCGAATGTTCTCGGCGCGGATTTTACGAAGTATTGTCAGCAAATGCATCAAGGCAATGGCGGCGGTCTGGGCGGGACTACGGCCACGCATAACAGTATCGAGTACTCGAATGAGTCCTATGACGCGAAAACTCGGACCGTGACGATGCATGCCGTTATCGACTGGAGTGATCCGTACCGATTCGGGGATTCGACCGGCAGTTTTACTGCGCCGGACATCACCGTTGTCTTTGACAAGTCCGGGAAAATCCAGCGCATTGACTCCACGGTCGGGGGATTCCCGCCTGCCCGATAATTATCGGAGGGCCTGAAACATGCACGTTCTCATCAGCGCTGCGGGTCGACGATGCTGCAACCATATGGCGTCATACCCGCATGACGTGAGTTACACTATGTAGTAAAGTTATTTACTGAAATACTGCGTATTGTTACGTACTGAGGCGTGGAAGGCTCAACTATGGTCACGATGAAGGAAATCGCACAGAAATCAGGCTTCTCGCAGGCCACGGTATCCCGGCTGCTCAATGGGGACCCGACATTGTCTGTCAAAGAGGAGACGCGACGTCGCATCATCGAGGTCAGCGAGCATCTTGGCTACGCTACCGGATCACGCCGTATCGCATTGCCACGCCGTGTGGCCGTACTCGACAACGCCACCCGCGAGGAAGAACTGGCGGACGCCTATTTCGATGAACTACGGTCCGTGCTCGGCGACAATGCCAGAGCCCAGCACATGGAACTCACGTCGTTTTCCCATATCGACGATCTGATTGCCGACGCCGGTGATTTCGACGGCTTCATCTCCATCGGACCGTCCGTACTCTCTTCGGATAGACTGTTGAAGCTCCATCTGGTATTGCCCTATGGCGTATTCATCGACATCAATCCTGCGCCCAGCCTGTTCGATTCGGTACAACCGGATTTAAACCAAACCATTTTGGACGCATTGGATATGTTGGTGTCCTCGGGCAAACGACGCATCGGCTATATCGGCGGTACTGGCTTCACGATGGGTTTGCACGAATATCCGGAAGACGGCCGATTAACCGCATTCCGCAATTGGACCGAGCGTTTGGGGCTGGATGCGGAAGGCCTGATTTACGCGCAAGGCGCGTTCACTGTGGACACCGGGCGCACTCTAGGGGAGGAAGCGGTTAACGATCATCGAGATGACATGCCGGATGCGTTCATCGTGGCTGCGGACTCGATTGCAGTCGGCGTACTGCAGGCGTTTACCGCTGCGGGAGTGCTGGTGCCTCGCGATACCAGTGTGATCAGTATCAATAACCAGGCCATCGCCCAGTACACTTCGCCGACATTGACCAGTTACGATATCGACCAGAATGAGCTGGCCGATACTGCGATTACGATGCTTGCCGAGGCCATCTCCAGTCGGCGCACGCTGCACCACCATACCTTCATCTCCACCACCCTAGTGGTGCGTGACAGTTTCGTACCAGCACGATAAAGAAGCTCCCTCTGTGCGATAAAGAAGCTCCCTCGTCAGAGGGAGCTTCTTTATCGCTGTTAGAACAGTTCCAGATTCACGTCGAGCGTGTAGGCGCGATCGGCGGGCAGCTGGTACTGCTCATGGACGGGCGCGCCCCATGAATCGTCTCCGCCCACGCCCATTTGCGCGGCCAACAGGCGCAGGAACGTGTGACGGACCGGCGGCAACTCGTTCTGGTGGGTCGCCTCTTCCAGCATGAGCGAGCTGTACGGCAACAGGCTCGCCGCGAAATGTTCGCTGCCGGCCTGGCTGATACGCATGCCGTGTCCTTGGGCGTCAAGCACTTCGGCCCAACGCAAGTCTTCATGGTTGCCGGTCTCCTGCGGCACCAGATACGGTGCATTGTCTTCGGCCGCGGTGCGCTCGAAAATGCCGAGCTTGCCACCGTGCAGACGGTCGTGATAGGTTTCCTCGGGGCCAAGGCCGTAGAAGCGCAGGTTCTCGTACTGCTTGGGAAGTGTCCATTCCAATCCGAATGCCGGCAGCGTCGGCGCATCGGTGGCACCGGCATATCGGGCGGTCAGATGTACACGTCCGCTGGCGGCATCCACCTCATAGCGCACGGCAACTTGGGTTTCGCCCGGTTCGGCCAACGTATGACGAATGCCGCCAACGGGCACCAACCTCGTTGACGGCATTCGTCTTTCCAGGACACCGCAATCGCGGATGCATGCCGTTTACGCGTTGAATACGTATTGGTCAAGGCGGCGCATGGCCTCCTTGACGCGGCTCAAGGGCAATGCGAGATTGACGCGGATGCTGTAGGGGGCCTGGAACATGTCGCCGTCCTGCCATGCGACGCCCACATCCCAACCGCGTTTCTCCAACTCGGGCAGGCTCAGGCCGTGGCGTTCGCACCACTGCTCGCAGTCGAGCAGCAGCATGTAGGTGCCTTCCGGTTTGGCCAAACTCACTCCTTGGAAATGCTTGGTGATGTAGTCGTAGGCGTAATCGACGTTGCCGGTGAGCACCGCCTTCAGTTCGTCGAGCCACTCATGGCCTTCGGGCCGGTAGGCGCCGATCAGCGCGTGCATGGAAAGCACGTTCATGTCGTTGTAGTGGCATTTCGAGCTTTTGGCCACGATGCGGTCCCGGAGTGTGGGATTGTAGATGATGTGGTAGCTTCCCACCAGTCCGGCGAGATTGAAGGTCTTGCTGGGCGCGTAGAACGCCACGGTCCTGTTGCGTGCGTCCTCGCTGACCGATTGGGTGGGGATGTGCTGGTGGTTCCCCAGAGTCAAATCGGACCAAATCTCGTCGGAAATGACCACGCAATCGTTGGCCTTGTACACTTCCATGGCCTTCTCGATTTCCCAACGTTCCCACACGCGCCCGCAAGGATTGTGAGGGCTGCAGAACACGGCCACGTGGATGTGATGCTCCTTGAGCTTCCTGTCCATATCCTCGTAATCCATGCGCCATACGCCGCGCTCGTCCAGTGTGAGCGGACTGTGGACGATGCGGTAGCCGTTGTTTTCGATGCTCCGGGTGAACCCGATGTAGGTCGGGCTGTGCAGCAGCACGCCGTCGCCGGGGGCGGCGAACGCGGTCAGCGCACTGATCACACCGCCCAGGACCCCGTTCTCGTAGCCGATCGCCTCCCGGGTCAATCCGGTGACCCCGTTGCGCGTGGACTGCCAGTCGATGATGGAGCTGTAATAGTCGTCGGTGGGGGAGAAGTACCCGTAGGCGGGATGCTTCGCCCGTTCGATGATGGCCTGCGGGATCGTGGGCACGGTCGGGAAGTTCATGTCCGCCACCCACATGGGGATGACGTCGAAACCCTCGCGTGGCGGGTCCGGCGCGAATCCCGGGTCGGTGCCCAGTCCGTCGACCGCGATCGAATCCATGCCATGCCTGTTCATGATGGACGTGAAATCATACGTCATTGTCCGACAATCCTTTCTCGGTCCGTGGTGGCCGGTCCCAATCTAAATCGGGCTCCTGACGGTGCCGTGGCCGTGGGCGGCGATTTGACCGCGTGGCGTGTTAGGATATGCACCGTTGTGAGGCAGTGATCCGTTATCAGCGGGGAGTCTTCGGAAGAACGGCGGCAATCGCCCAGTAGAACCGACGGGATCGGCCCGAGACAGCCGAACACAAGCGGTCGCGCAGGCTCGCGGCTCCGAGTGCAACAGTTCGGAGTGGCGCAACCGGTGCGATAAGCGAGGTGGTACCGCGGTGCGGAGCGCATACCAGCGCTCGTCATCGTCCTCGTAGGCAGGAACGGCAGACATGGCTGTTCCGGGCGGAACACAGTCGGTTCCGGCTGCGAGGCGATTGACTAATCGGCCCACGGTTCGGTACGTGACATTCGTGAAACCAGCCGGCACACGTCGGCGCCCGGCAATCGCCATCAATGACGCTCCTGTAGGACCAGTGCACAGTACTAACAGGAGATTTACGGTGAGCGAAAACGTATATCCCAAGGCGAGCGAGGGCGGCGAGACCGCGCACGTCGCGCCGAACCCCAGCTTCCCCGACATGGAGGAGACCGTTCTCGACTACTGGGACAAGGACGACACCTTCCAGCAGTCCGTTGAACGCAACCCTTCCGGCGACCACAGCCAGAACGAATTCGTGTTCTTCGATGGCCCGCCGTTCGCCAATGGCCTGCCGCACTACGGCCACCTGCTGACCGGCTACGCCAAGGACGTGATCCCGCGCTACCAGACCATGAAGGGCCGCAAGGTCAACCGCGTGTTCGGCTGGGACACCCACGGCCTGCCCGCCGAGCTTGAGGCGCAGAAGGAGCTCGGCATCGACTCGGTCGACCAGATCGAGAAGATGGGCATCGACAAGTTCAACGACGCCTGCCGCGCTTCTGTGCTGAAGTACACCAACGAATGGCAGAACTACGTGCATCGTCAGGCCCGTTGGGTGGACTTCGAGCACGGCTACAAGACCCTGAACATCCCGTACATGGAATCCGTGATGTGGGCCTTCAAGCAGCTCTACGACAAGGGCCTGGCCTACCAGGGCTACCGCGTGCTGCCGTACTGCCCGAAGGACCGCACGCCGTTGAGTGCGCACGAGCTGCGCATGGACGCCGACGTGTACCAGGACCGCCAGGACACCACCGTATCTGTGGCCGTCAAGATGCGCGATGAGGACGACGCCTACGCCGTCTTCTGGACCACCACCCCGTGGACCGTGCCCACCAACTTCGCCATCGTGGTCGGCGCCGACATCGACTACGTCGAGGTCCGCCCGACCGAAGGCAAGTTCGCTGGCAAGAAGTTCTACCTCGGCAAGGATTTGCTGCCGCATTACGAGAAGGAACTCGGCGAGAATTACGAGGTCGTGCGCGAACTCAAGGGCAACGAGCTGGCAGGCCGACGCTACTACCCGGTCTTCCCGTACTTCGCGGGTGACGAGGCCGAATCCGAAGGCCACGTGCCCGGCCCGAACGGCTACACGATCTTCACCGCCGACTACGTCGACACCGTCGAAGGTACCGGCCTCGTGCATCAGGCCCCCTACGGCGAGGACGATATGAACACGCTCAACGCCAAGGGCATCAAGAGCACCGACGTGCTCGACGCCGGCTGCCGCTTCACCTCCCAGTGCCTGGAGTATGAAGGCATGTTCGTGTTCGACGCCAACCTGCCGATCCTGCGCAACCTGCGCGCCGGCGACGGCCCGCTCGCCGAGATCCCCGAGGAGCATCGCGCGATTCTCTTCCAGGAGAAGAGCTACGTGCACTCCTACCCGCACTGCTGGCGTTGCGCCACCCCGCTGATCTACAAGCCGGTCTCCTCCTGGTTCGTATCAGTCACCAAGATCAAGCCGCGTCTGCTGGAGCTCAATCAGCAGATCAACTGGATCCCGGAGAACGTCAAGGACGGCCAGTTCGGCAAGTGGCTCGCGAACGCCCGCGACTGGTCGATCTCCCGTAACCGCTTCTGGGGCTCTCCGATTCCGGTGTGGGTGTCCGACGACCCGAAGTACCCGCGTGTGGACGTGTACGGTTCGCTTGAGGAGCTCAAGGCCGACTTCGGCGATTATCCGCGCGACCGTGACGGCAACATCAACATGCACCGTCCGTGGATCGACAACCTGACCCGTCCGAACCCGGACGATCCGACCGGCAAGTCGCACATGCACCGTATTTCCGATGTGCTCGACTGCTGGTTCGAATCCGGCTCGATGTCGTTCGCGCAGTTCCACTACCCGTTCGAGAACAAGGAGAAGTTCGAACAGCACTTCCCGGCCGACTACATCGTGGAATACATCGGCCAGACCCGCGGCTGGTTCTACCTGCTGCACGTGATGGCGACCGCGCTGTTCGACCGTCCGGCGTTCAAGAACGTGATCTGCCACGGCATCGTGCTCGGCTCCGACGGCCAGAAGATGTCCAAGCACCTGCGCAACTACCCGGATGTGAACGGCGTGTTCGACAAGTACGGTTCCGACGCCATGCGCTGGTTCCTGATGTCGTCCCCGATCTTGCGCGGCGGCAACCTCATCGTCACCGCCGAAGGTATCCGCGACACCGTGCGCCAGGTCATGCTGCCGGTGTGGAGCTCGTACTACTTCTTCACGCTGTACGCCAACGCCACCAACGGCGGCAAGGGCTTCGATGCCCGTCATCTGCATGCGGATGAGGTCGCGGCACTGCCGGAAATGGATCGATACCTGCTGGCCCGCACCCGCAGGCTCGTGGAGCGCGTGGAAAAGGCACTGGACGAGTTCGCGATCTCCGACGCATGCGACGCAGCATCCGACTTCATCGACGTGCTCACCAACTGGTACATCCGCAACACCCGAGACCGCTTCTGGAACGAGGACGCGAACGCGTTCAACACCCTGTACACCGTGCTCGAGGTATTCATGCGTGTGCTCGCCCCGCTCGCCCCAATGGAGGCCGAATCCGTGTGGCGCGGCCTGACCGGCGACGAATCCGTCCATCTGGCCGATTGGCCGTTCGTGGTGGACGAGAAGACCGGCGAGGCTACCGAATTGGGCCGCGTGCTGGTCGATGATCCGAAGCTCGTGGAGGCGATGGAAAAGGTGCGCGAAGTCGTCTCCGGCACTTTGTCCCTGCGCAAGGCGTCGCAGATTCGCGTGCGCCAGCCGCTGTCCAAGCTCACCGTGGTGGTCGAGGATGTGGATGACGTGCGTGCCTATGCCGAGGTTCTCAAGTCCGAGCTCAACGTGAAGGACATCGAGTTCTGCACGATGGAGGACGCCGGCTCCCAGGGCCTGAAGATCGTGCACGAGCTGCGCGTGAACGCTCGCGCTGCCGGCCCGCGCCTTGGCAAGCAGGTGCAGTTCGCCATCAAGGCGTCCAAGACCGGCGCATGGCATGTGGATGCCGCCACCGGTGCTCCGGTGGTAGAGACGCCGAACGGTGATGTCGCACTGGTCGAAGGCGAGTACGAGCTGATCAACCGTGTGGAGGAGCAGAACGCGGCTGAGGCTTCGGTCTCCGTGTCCGCGGCGCTGCCGACCGGCGGCTTCGTGATTCTCGACACGGCGCTTGACGCCGATCTGCTGGCCGAGGGCTACGCGCGCGACGCCATCCGCGCTGTGCAGGACGCCCGCAAGGACGCCGGACTCGACATCGCCGACCGCATCTCGCTGGTGCTGACCGTGCCGGCTGCCGATGTGGCCAAGGTCGAGCAGTTCCGCGACCTGATCGCTCGCGAAACGCTGGCGACTTCGTTCGAGTTGAAGGAAGGTGCCGAGCTGACCGTCGAGGTCGCCAAGGCCTGACGTCTGCTTGCCTATGATGGTCTGTCGTCTCGGTCGGATGCCACTCTATTCGGGCTCCCCTTGCAGGGGAGCTGGCAGCCGTCAGGCTGACTGAGGGGCAGCCGCTACCTGCATGTCGCTTCGCCCCCAGTTCCTCGTGCCACAGGAGCTGGGGGCGAAGTCATCCTCGCCGTGGTTGACCGAACTGGTCGCGTCCCTTACACTGGGCGTTGTGCGCGGCCATGGATGGGCTTACTTCTATTTGTCGCTCGAGCGACGCATGGTTCAGTCCATGCATCGTCATGGACAGTCCATCCGCTTTCCGTGCATTTATGCTTACGCCGGTCTTAAGCCGGGCTGTCCCGACGGACGACATGGGTATGATGGGGGGACATCGTGACGGGCACATGGTCGTGCCTGCCGGCGCAATCGACGGATGAGACGTTGGCCATGCGATGAGTAACGGTATGCGGGCTACGTCGTGTCCGCGAGAAGGGGATGTGACATGAGTGGCATCGAATATTCCATGCAGCCGCTGAGTGACACCGGTGGCGACATGGTCGCGCCGGCGACATTCGGCGGGACCCGGCTGCCCGGGAAGGTCGAGGCGGAACGCATCCTCATCGTCAGGACCAACACCGTCATGGTGCCGGTCGTTCCCGATGAAGACAGCGAAGGTACCCGCGCCGGTGATGGCGTTGTCGTGGCGTTCCTGGAGGAGATGCGCAACCTCGGCTACTGGGTGAACGAGGAATTGCTCTGCAGGTTGCGTCTCGCCAGCGCGGACAGCCTCGCTCGAATCCTTGACGCGGCAAGGAAAGCGAAGGGCGCCGATGTTGAATACCGGCCCATGTACCCGAACTTCCCCAAGCAGGTGGCCGAAGCAAGTGACCTTGAGCTGTGGGTCAACGCGGTCATCCACTACATCGGCCGCGCGGAACTCGGCATGCGGATTATGCCCGTGTATGACGTGGAGAAGAGGGCGCCCCTTGAGGAGACCACCACGCTGACCGTGCTCGGCGCCGCAAGCGATCAGAGCATCGCCGCATACGTGACCGGCATCGTGAGCCAGGGGTGCCCCTACTCCGAGGCCGACAAGGAGTCAATTCTCCTGTTCAAGGACTTCATCAGATTCGATGAGGTGCGCCTCGGTGTCAAGGAGAACCTTGTCTGGTTCGCCTCCACGTTCAAGGACCGGGACCTCGGCCACGTTTTCGCCACCGTGACCGACGTGTTGCGCTACGCCGTCGCCCTGAGCGACGGGGACATCACGCTCGCAACACCCAGCCGCATCAACCTCAGCCGGCCGCAACGCCGCCAGATTCTCGGTCTGCTTGAACAGGTGGCCGTCCGGTACCGGTCTGCTGACACCCTGGCCGCGGACATGGCCGCGCGGCAGGAACGCTGGAAGCGGCTCGCCCATGCGCTGCACGCGCACGAATGGCGATCCGACGGCGTGCCGGCATACCCCCGCGCCACGGCGATTCTCTCCGCGGCGCAATCCGGCAAGCTGCGTTCCTACGAATCCACCGTGGATCGCGCCCTTGCCGAAAGTGACCTGGACAAGGCCATCGCAATCCTCGGCCAGCGTCCCGGTGTGTACGCGCGCAACGTCATGGCGTTGCTTCGACGATTCCCCGGACAGGGCGAACGAGCGCGCATCCTGCGTGGATTCGGCGCAATCGCCGATCAGGTGAGCAGTCCCGTGCTTATCCAGCTGTGGAACCTCCTGCACGGCCCCACCAGCGCACAACTGCCGTGGAAGACCATCGTCGTCAAAGCCGCAGATCGGCAGAAGACCGCCATTATCAGCAACCGTATGACCGGCCCTGACGACGAGCTCGCGGCCATCATCGAACAGGCGCTGCGCGGTCGCCACAAGGGCAAGTTCATCGAACTGGGGGAGCGCGCCGACGATTACACGGTGCCACTGAACGTGCGCAACGCCTCCTCCGGCGCGCGGCAGATCGGCAGGGGTTCGCATGTGCACCCCAAGGACGACAAGAACATCGTCCGCATGTTTATGCACTGGCACGACCTCGCCGGCAATGAAGGTACCACCGAATCTGGCGTAGCGAATTCCAGCGCACCGCTTCCCGACACATCGGATGACGAATACCTGGGCAACGGCCGGTACCGTTCCACTACGGTGGACCTCGACCTTTCCGCCGTCTACATGGACGCCGACTTCACCCGGTCCTCGACGGTGTCGTACTACAATCTGCGCGACACCGGTGCCGGTGTCACCCATTCGGGCGACATCACCAGCGCGCCGCACGGCGCCGCCGAGTTTATCGACGTGGACAGGAAGGCGGCGCTCGCGAAAGGGTACCGGTATGTGGCGCCCGTCGTCCACTCGTTCTCCGGCCAGCGTTTCGCGCAGATTCCCGAAGTGTACGCGGGCATCATGTTCCGTGACTATGGAAACGCGGGGGAAATCTTCGAACCCTCCACAGTGGAAGTGAAATACGACCTCGGATCGGACGACGTCAACTCCGTGCCGTTCCTCTACGATTTGCTGAACAACGAGATCATCTGGTGGAACATCGCCGCGCACGACGATGACTTCTACAGGCTCAACAACGTGGCTGCCAACCAGAACCGCATTGCCATCGCGCTCAAAACGCTGCTGCTGTCCCGGAACATGAGCGTGGGCTGTCTCGCACGTCTGAGCGCCACCGTCGTCCGCCGCGTCGCCCTTGATGATGACCTGCGCGCGGCGCTGCGCGACGTAATGAGATTTGACGGTGTGTGTTCCGAAGGCACGCTGCCCGCGGATGCCGACCACGTGTGGGCGCTCGCGGGGGAGGGCGGGGACGGCGCGCACGACGATGCCGTTGACGGTGCGGGCGATGCTTCAGCCGACGGTTCCGACGCCAGAGCGAATCACGCCGCAGTGCGCGTGCACGTGCACAACGAGGACCGCCTCATCCTTCCCACCTTGCGTGACGAAGACGTCGAGCACATCGACGGCTGGGAATCCGAGAAGGTGCTCGGCCTGCTTGGGTGATGGGCTGATGTGGCTGGACGGCAGGGGCGTGGAGGGAGAGAGCCACGGCTGGTGAGGAGTTCGGATTGTCGGACGCGGCGGTGTCCGTCTGGGGCAAGCCGGATCGCATGGACGGCAACATGTGGCTGGGCTGCCCCTGTATGTGCATATGGCCGATTCGCTCGCCATGGCCGAACATATCTGGGATTACTGGGTGCCTCGGGCGCGAAGGACATTCCTCGGTGTGTCGCATGACAAGAAAACTGCCTCTAAAACAGGTAGATATTTA